>NVRO01000195.1 GCA_002400895.1 Planctomycetota bacterium | reverse complement strand
CTATTATGCAAAGATTATATGAAGAAGTAAAAAGAAATGATATTCAGATTCTAGAGAATTGGCACGTATTAGATTTAATTCATAAAGACGGTATATGTTACGGGTTGATTGCTTTCAACAAAGATCACAATAAAATTAAGGCATTTTTTTCCCGTATTGTTATACTTGCAACCGGTCCTGCTGGTCATATTTATTCTAATACCACTAATTCAACAAATTGTACAGGAGATGGAGTTGCTATTGCATATCGCGCTGGAGCTTATCTCAAAGACATGGAATTCGTTCAATTTCATCCTACATCATTAATTGGTTCAAATATATTGATTACTGAAAGAGCTCGTTCTGCTGGGGCTTATTTATTTAATAAAAACGGCGAACGATTCATGACAGAGTATGCTCCTTTTTCACTTGAACTTGCTCCTAGGGATATTGTTTCTCGTTCAATTATTAATGAAATTAATGATGGTTTTGGATTAAAGGATTCTAAATATGACGATTATATCGAATTATCATTTACTCATTTGTCTGATTCTGTGTTGAATGAAAAATTATCTGACGTAAAGGATATGGCATCTTCATTACTGAATATTGATATTAAAAAAACTCCTTTGAAAATAATTCCAGCTCAACATTATATGATGGGTGGAATTCTCATCAATGTTAACTGTGAAACATCAATTCAGAACCTATATTCTGCAGGTGAATGTTCATGCCTTAGCGTTCATGGAGCCAATCGCCTTGGCGGAAATTCATTAATTGAATGTTTAGTCTTTGGTAAAATTGCCGGCGAACAAATATCTCATTATGATAAAAATACTAAAGTTGATATTAATTCTATCGACTTTGATAAATATATTGGTCGCCCTGCTGAACATTATATAGAAGATGTTGAAAATTTATTAAATAATATTGATCTTGAATATGTTAGCAACTCCTGTACTAAACTTCAATCTTTGATGACATCCAATGTTGGAATTCTTAGAACAAATGAATTATTAAATAAAGCTCTCTCTGAATTATCTATTATCAAAACACAATTGTTGTCTAATAGTTCAAATAATCCTAATAATTTTGAATATTCTGTTTTTCATTATTTTGAATTATTGAATATGTTGGATGTTGCTGAAGCAATTGTCTCTTCTTCATTATTGAGGGAAGAGAGTCGCGGTTCACATTTTAGATTGGATTTCCCACTTCGTAATGATAAAGATTGGTTATCTCATGTTCTCGTTCAATTATCTAATTCCAATCTTAAAACCTCTCTTGAACCTGTTATAATAAATGATATTTTTCCTGATTCGCGTACTTACTAGACTGTATAACACTTTTAAATTATAGAAATTAGCCGGTATTATCTTGACAAAAAAAGCCATAATAATTAGAGGTGATGGTACCGGACCAGATCTTATTTCTTGCACTATGAGAATTATTGACGCTGTTAGTCCTAATAATATTGAGTTTATTGAATGTGATGCTGGTGTAGAATACTGGGAAAAGAATAAAGGTTCTAGTTTAATTCCTTCCGATACGATGGACTTGCTTGAAAATAGTGATGCCTGTCTTAAGGGACCTACTGTTACTCCTACTATTCCTGGGGCTCCTCGAAGTGTTGCAGTTACTCTGAGACAAAAATTTGATTTATACGCAAACGTTCGACCTATTAAAAGTCTTTCTAAAGATGACTCTAATTCAATCGAACTGTTATGTATTCGTGAAGGAACTGAAGGTATGTACAGTGGACTTGGATTTCAAATTGACAAAGACACTGCTATTACTATTAGAAAAATCACTCGTTCATCTTGTACTAGAATTGCTAAATTTGCATTCCAGTCTGCATCTGAACGTAACTGGAAAACAGTTGTTCCAATTCATAAAGCGAATATATTACGTGAGACTGATGATATATTTCTAGACGAAGTAAATAATATCTCTAAACAATATCCTGATATTGCGATTGAAGATTATTTTATTGATAACATGGCTCAACAATTGTATAAAAATCCTGAAAGATTCCATAATAAAGTGCTACTAAGTACAAATCTATTCATGGATATTATTTCTGAAGAAGCCTCTGCATTAATTGGAAGTATAGGAAATGTTTATTCTGCTAATATAGGTGACGATTATGCAATGTTTGAACCTGCTCATGGATGTTCACCAAAATATAAAGGTCAAGATAAAATAAATCCTACTGCCACAGTATTATCTGCTGCATGGATGCTTCAATATCTTGGCGATAATAAATCAGGTAACGCTATCTTCGAAGCAACAGAAAGAGTAATTTCTGAAGGTAAAAATGTAACTTATGACCTTGGCGGAAGTTCTAAAACATCTGAGATGACATCTGCAATAATAAAATATCTTTAATTTATTTGTCAAATATATTCTAAAATGCTTATACGTTTCTTTCCATCATAATATATTGTATGAGTTATTCTGATGATAGTTTAAAGAAAGCTGCTGAAACAAAAGAACGCCTAGAACAAAAAATCGTAAAATTAGAAGTTGAATTAACTCATCTACAGGACACATTGGCAGTTGTAAATAGTATGTTGAAAACTTCTAGTTTTCAATCAGCGCACTCTATTAGTACATCAAAGAATGGAAAAGATTATGTTGACGAATCTATTTCACAGACATCAAATGATTCGTATACGAGACCATGTAATGTATGTAACATTGAGATAGAAATGCGAAAAATTGGCGATCGTTGGGGCGCATATGCGCCTAATAGCGAAGAACGTCATAAGTGTGAGAATAATGAATAGAGAAAATATTATAGTTCTAGATTTTGGAGGGCAATATTCACATCTTATAACAAGAAGAATAAGGGATTTATCAGTTTATGCTGAATTATTACCTTATGATACCTCTGCTGACAAAATTACATCAATGAATCCTTCAGGTATAATTCTCACAGGTGGACCAAATAGTGTTTATGATGAAAATTCTCCTAAACCTGATTTTAAAATATTTGATTTAGGAATTCCTATTCTGGGAATATGTTATGGCTTACAAATAATCGTTGATAAAATGGGTGGTTCCATTACTAGAACTGATAAAAGAGAATATGGTAAAGCAATGTTATCTATATCGTCTGAGCAAAAATTATTTCAGGGTTTAGAATCAAATACCGATGTATGGATGAGTCATGGCGATGCTACTAAAATTCTCCCTGATAATTTCGAATCAATTGCCACTACTGAAAATTCTCCATATGCTGCTATTCGTTCAAATAATTTATTCGGCGTACAATTCCATCCTGAAGTTACTCATACTAAGGATGGTCGAAAAATTTTAAGTAATTTTATTTATGAAATATGTGGGTGTAAAGGCCTTTGGACTATGGATTCATTTGTAGATAATGCAATTGATAAGATAAAGACTCAAGTTGGAAAAGATTCTGTTTTATGTGCATTGAGTGGAGGAGTAGATTCATCCACGGTTGCATTATTGTTACATAAAGCTATAGGTGATCGATTAACTTGTGTATTTGTTGATCATGGTTTATTACGTAAAGACGAAGCAAAAAACGTTCTTGAAATATTTGATAAATTAGATATTAAGATCATTTTTTACAATGAAGCAGATAGATTTCTTGATTTATTGTTGGATGTTATCGATCCTGAAGAACGTCGTAAGCTTATTGGACGAGAATTCATTAAAGTTTTCGAGGAAATTAGCAAACAAAATGGTTCATTTAAATGGTTGGCCCAAGGAACACTCTATCCTGATGTAATTGAAAGTGCTTCAACTAATGGACTTGCAGTTACTATTAAGACTCATCATAATGTTGGCGGCCTTCCAGAAACTATCGATTTTAAATTAATTGAACCATTTAGAGAATTATATAAAGACGAAGTACGTAATGTTGCTCGATTAATTGAATTACCTTCTGAGATTCTTGAAAGACATCCTTTTCCGGGTCCCGGTCTTGCAGTTAGAATAATTGGTAAATTCACACCTGAAAAATTAACTATTTGTAGAGAGTCCAGTAGTATCGTTGAAGAGGAATTAAAAAAATCCAATATTCATAATACAGTTTGGCAGGCATTCGCAATTGTCGGTGATGACAAAGCTGTTGGAGTTTTAGGCGACGGTCGTAAAATGGGATATATTGTAACTGTTAGAATTGTAGAATCAACTGATGCTATGACTGCTGATTGGGTGAAAATTCCTTATGACGTACTCGATAATATTAGTACACGAATAACTAACGAGGTTGATAACGTAAGTTGGGTGACATATGCAATATCAAGTAAACCTCCTTCTACTATTGAACCCCAATAAAAATTAATTATTTAATAACTTTTGTATTTTATCACTTACTATCTTTCCATCAACTTTTCCACGTAGTTGTTTCATCGCTTCTCCCATTAAAATACTAAATGAATCATTTCCTTTTTCTTTAATAATTTCTTTTTTCATATCAATTATTTCTAATATTATCTTTTCTATATTTTCATCAGTTAATTTATTTTCTTTCATTTCATTGATAATCTCATCTATTTTTTTATCATTTCGACACATATCTTCAATTATCGTTTCGAATGACTCTTTTGCAATAATCCCACTTTCAATTTCTTTGAATATCTTTTCTAATTCTATGTCTGTAATTTTTGTAATATTTATTTTATTTCTACTTAAATTAATCATTGTTTCAGTTAACTGTGCTGCAATATAATTCGCC
>NVRO01000194.1 GCA_002400895.1 Planctomycetota bacterium | reverse complement strand
GTGTGGCGGCGGGAAACCAACTCGATGCCGCAGTGGGCGGGATCTTGCTGGTACTTCCTGCGTTTTTGTGACCCCACCAACAATCAAGCGGCATGGGATGAATCAATCGAGAAGTATTGGATGCCGGTCGATTTGTACGTCGGTGGTGCCGAACACGCAGTCTTGCACCTGCTGTATGCACGGTTCTGGCACAAGGTGTTGTTCGATTGCGGACTGGTAAGTAGCAAAGAACCCTTCCAGAAATTGGTCAATCAGGGAATGGTGCAATCCTTCGCCTACAAGGATGGGCGCGGTGCCATGGTGTCGATTGACAAGGTTGAGGAACGGAATGGTGATTTCTTCCTTGGCGAGGAGAAATTGGAGCGAATCGTGGCCAAGATGTCCAAGTCCTTGCGCAACGTGATCAGCCCGGATGATGTAATCGCCGAGTACGGTGCTGACACCACCCGTTTGTACGAAGCATTCATGGGACCGGTTATCGCCAGCGCACCGTGGAACCCGCGTGACTTGTCGGGAGTACACCGCTTCCTGCAACGAGCCTGGAGACTGTTCGATGGTGGCTTTACTGACACCGAGGATGCCGAAACCGAACGTGCGATTCATGCCTCAATCAAGAAGGTGAGCAGAGATTTGGAGAAGATGGCAAACAACACTGCGATTGCCAGCCTGATGGAATTTGTTAATACCGCCACCAAGGGTGGGGGCTCGATTACCAGGTCGCAGGCCGAGCGTTTTGCCTTGTTGCTGGAGCCGTTTGCCCCGCATATGGCCGAGGAGATGTGGAGCATGTGTGGGCATCCTCAAACCTGTGCCCGGGAAGCATGGCCGGAATGGGATGAGTCATTGCTGGCAGTCGAGACCGTGGAGCTTCCGATTCAGGTCAATGGCAAGTTGCGGACCCGCATCAGTATTGCTGCGAATGCGACTGAAGAGGCAATTGAGGCGGCCGCAGTTGAGGCTGCAGCCGAACATCTCGAGGGCAAGTCGGTGCGGAAAGTGATTGTGGTGCCCGGGAGAATGGTCAACCTGGTGGTTGGCTAATTGCTACATAACCCGGTCTTTTATGCTCCGCCGAGGCGGCGACCGTAAACTTTGCGCCATGGCTATCGACAGTGTGCGCGAGTGGATTAAAGTTCTGGATGATGCTGGCGAACTGCAGCGAATCAGCGCCGAGGTCGACCCCTATTTGGAGATTTCTGAAATCACCGACCGTGTTTCCAAGGAGGACGGTGCACCCAATCGCGCGTTGTTGTTTGAAAATGTAATTGGCTCGGATATGCCGGTGTTGATCAATGCCTTCGGCTCCCGTGAGCGGATGGCACTTTCACTGGGCGGTTCACCGAGTTACCACGCCCAGCGGATTAACGATTTGCTCGAGCAATCTCCTCCAGAGGGCTTGTTGGACAAGTTGAAGATGTTGCCGAAGTTGGCTCAGATAGGTAAGTGGTTCCCGAAAAAGGTGAACACTGCGCGATGTCAGGAGGTAGTGCTTACCGGTGATCAGGTTGACCTCGGTAAATTACCGGTGTTGACCACCTGGCCCGATGATGCCGGCCCCTTCATTACCTTCCCGCTGTGCGTTACCGAGGATCCTGAAAGTGGTCGCCGCAACCTGGGGACCTACCGCCTGCAGGTGATGGGGCCGCGCGAAACCGGTTTTCACACCCACCTTCGCAAGGATGCCCGTCGCCACCTGACCAAGGCCGAGGAGCAGGGTCAACGAATCCCGGTGGCAGTTTGCATTGGTGCCGACCCGGCAACTTGTTTTTCGAGCGTGGTTCCGGCACCACCAGATTTGGATGAGTTACTGATTGCGGGCTTCTTACGGCAAAAGCCAGTGCCATTGGTCGCGTGCAAAACGGTTCCCCTGGAAGTCCCCGCCACTAGTGAAATTGTGCTTGAAGGTTGGGTGGATCCGACTAATCTTCGTCGCGAAGGTCCCTTCGGGGACCATACCGGTTTTTATTCCCTGGCCGACGACTATCCGATCTTCGAGGTCGAGTGCATCACCATGCGCAAGGAACCGGTTTACCACACCACTCTGGTGGGTCGGCCACCGCAGGAAGATTCCTGGATGACTGAAGGTATTGAGCGCCTGTTATTGCCGGTGTTGCGCAAGCAGTTTCCCGAAATCATCGACTATCGTATGCCCTTTGAGGGGGTCGCCCACAACTTGATGTATCTGAAAATCAAGAAGCAGTACCCCGGGCATGCGCGCAAGCTGATGAATGCGATTTGGGGTCTGGGACAGGCAATGTTCACCAAAGTGATTGTGGTGGTGGATGATGACTGCAATATCCACGATGACTCGGAGGTGGCCTGGCGAGTGTTGAACCACATTGACCCCCAACGCGATCTGCAGTTTACCCTGGGACCAACCGAGGTCCTCGACCATGCCAGTCGCGCAGCTTGCTTCGGGTCGAAGGTCGGGATTGATGCCACCCGCAAGATGGCGGAGGAAGGCTTCACCCGCGAATGGCCCGACGAAATAGTGATGTCTCCCGAGGTCAAGGAACGGATTGCTCGGCGCTGGTCAAATCTTGGCTTTTCTTAGCTCTTGAATGGCCTACTATCGGGGCATGAACTCGCACCCCTCTCGCCCTGTATTTGCGTCGATTCTTTCCATATTGCTGTTGTCGCTGGGATCTTGTGCTTACCCCGAGGTCAAGACAGCTGTCGCGGAGCAGAATCTGGCTGCACCAACTGCAGGCGAAATTAAAGAACACACCATGTGGCTGGCCGATGATTCTCTTGAAGGCCGCCGCGCCGGTACTCCGATGGCTGACGCTGCTGCGGTTTATATTGCCGAACAGTTGCGGGCCAGCGGGCTTCAACCTGCCGGGGAAAACGGTGATTGGTATCAGTCATTCCCGATTTCAATGACCCCGCGTGCGGGCAACTGCAGATTGGAGGTAGCCGGCCGTTCACTAGCGGGAGTCGGTTCATTGGCACTATCCGCAGAGGGAACTGTGGTCGGCAAGTTGACCAGCGCCAGTTATGGGGTGGTGCTCGAGTCCTACGACATTGACCATTTCGCTGAGGTGGAGGCCGAGGGCAAGGTAGTGTTGCTGCGCCGCTATACCGAGTGGGGGCCTGATGCTGAGGACAAATTGGCACGACTAGGTGCGCTCCGTTCGAAGGTTCGTAACGCCCGCGGAGCCGGGGCAGTAGCGGTAATTATCGGGACTCACCCCGACGATGTTGCCAGCGGTGGCGACCCCCAACTTTCATTTGACGCTTCCCACGGAACCGGTGGTATTCCAATTGTCACCGTTACTCCCGAACAATTCGTCGCCTTGGAGCAGGAACTCGGCGCGGAGGTGTCACTCGAAGTGAATATTGAGCGCCCGAGAGTCGAAACCCTGAATGTGATTGCCAAAGTGGTGGGCAAGTCCGATGAGGTGGTCACTATTGGTGCGCATTACGACCACCTCGGGTGGGGCGGTGAGGGCTCGTTGGCGCCCGGGGTACATGCGATTCACAATGGCGCCGATGACAATGCAAGCGGCAGCGCGGTGTTGTTGGAGGTCGCCGAGGCGGTCGCCGCCGGACCCATTCCGGAACGGACAATCGTGTTCTGCTTCTGGGGTGCCGAAGAAGCCGGCTTGATTGGCTCGAAGTTCTGGGTCGCCAACCCCACGGTTCCTCTGGGCAAGATTCTTACCAATGTCAATCTTGATATGGTCGGCCGCTTGAATTCCGGCACTATTACAGTTGGCTCGCACACTACCGCAGCTGCCTTCAAGGGGGCTTTTGCCGCCGCCCAAAAGGCAGTTGTTTCCAAACCACATGGCGGTGCGAGTCCTTCCGACCTGAAGTTGGTGATGACTGGCGGTGACCTTCCCGGAGGAGGTGGATCCGACCACATGTCCTTCCACGCCGAGGATATCTCGGCAGTATTTCTCTTCTCCGGGCTGCACTCCGATTACCACAAGCCCAGTGACGATTGGAGCAAACTCGACTTTGCCCGGATGGGGACCCTGGCCGAAGCCACGGTGGTTTTGTTGGCCGAACTATGTTCCGCTTCCATCACCGATTTGGCTTACATCAAACCGGCGCCAGTCGCCCATGGTGGTGGCAATGCAAGTCTTCACTCCGGTGGCATGGTCTGGTTTGGATCCATTCCTGATTATGCGGCTTCGGGGAGTGGAATGACACTCGCAGGAACCATGCCGGGTGGTCCGGCTGAGGCTGCCGGGCTAATCAAGAACGACGTCATAACTGCCATAAATGACTTCGGAATCGTCGATATTTACGATTTCATGGATGCACTCGGAGTATTCAAGGATGGCCAAACCGTGATTGTTCATTTCATTCGGGCGGAGCAGGAAATGACTACGGAATTGACATTTTTTCCTCGCCCCGGTGGAGATTAGTACACTACCTGCTAGCCCGGGGTGTCGCCTGATTCTGGCGTCTGAGATTTGACCCGAGAACCTGATCCGATTGAAATCGGCGGAGGAAGAGCCATGAATGAACTTAGTGAAAACCGGAAAGAGACCGGCGACTTGAAACCACGCAACATCCCGAAATTTGAGGAATGCTGGCCTTCTTCCAAAAAACATTACCAGGTGGTTGAACACAATGGAATTGAGTTGCAGGTTCCCTACCGCCGGGTCAACTTGGCTCTACTCCATTTGTTTTGATGCCGGTTACAAAAATTAATGGACTTATTATTGGGAGTGGCATTCCAGGCGATTTAACTAATTTAATTTTAAGGGAATTTAG
>NVRO01000193.1 GCA_002400895.1 Planctomycetota bacterium | reverse complement strand
AGTTAATATAGCATTTGACTGACTTGTACCACTACTATCTCCGGTATAAATATGAAATTTACAATCAGGATTATAAGTTCCAATACCAACTTTACCACTATCTCGAAGAGTTAAAATAGTAGTAGCATTAGTGAAAGATGTTCCATAAGCAATTGCATAACCGTTTCCTTCATTTATTCCAGAATACCAATAATTTGTATTAGTAGCAAAACTGGATAATCTTATACCAACTTCTGCATGAGTAGTAGTACTAGTGTTTTCAATAGTAATACAATTAGAATTTATTGAATTAATACCAGCAGTAGTTCCCACAATATGTAGATTGGATGTTGGAGTAGTAGTTCCAATACCAACATCACCATCAGGTGTAATTCTCATTTTTTCTGTAATAGAATTATTAATTAATGTTGTGCTACTTGTATGATAGTCTACATGTCCTGAAGGTTCATCACCTACTAAAAATGCTAAACCTGATCTTCTATTTGTATTAAAATTTTCTCTATAAGCTCCTAAACCTGCTTGAATACTATTAACATCAGAGAAAACTATCATATTACCTCTTTGAGTAGTAGAAGAGGTTGTGTCTTTATTTCTAATATTCATACCCCATGAGTAATCGTAATCAGAACTATAAGTAACTTCTAATGGAAATTCAGGAATAGTGACACCAATGCCTACATTACCACTACCAGACCATGCCATAGCATATTTGTTCCAAGAAGTTTTAAGTTTTAAAGTTTCTTTATCAGAACCTATATTATTAAAACCAGATTCAAAGTAAAATTCATCAGTATCATCTTCAGAGAAAACTAGTAATTTTTCAGTATTAGTACTTGGAACATTTTTAATAGTAATCCAACCGGATGGATTATTAGTTCCTATACCAATTTTACCAGTATTTTGAATTCTAACTCTTTCTGTAAGAAAAGCATCATTTATATTATCAGAACTTCTTGTTGAAAATACAATATCTCCATAATTACTTGTTTGATTAACATTTTGAAAACTAATTGCGGAATTTACTTTATCAAGGTGATTAAAATTACCAATGGTAGTCATATTGTTATTTGTTTGATTAATATTTCTCATTGCTAGACAGACTTGTTCCTGGACATTTGCAAATGATGTATCATTACTACTTGTTTGAACTGTTAAACGATATTTAAGACTTCCAGTAACACCAATACCTACTCCACCTGTTAAAAATAAATGATTTTCTGCATCAAAAATATTTGCAGCTACACCTTTAATAACAACTACATCAGAACTTGATGATTCAGCATGAAGTTTACAACCTAATGTGAAAGAACTGTTCCCAGTAGAATTTCCCCAATAATTGTATGAATCATCATCGTCGTTAAATTCTATATAACCATAATCATTAGCATTAGCTGCTGATTGAAATACAATATTACTTTTCTTTTCGCCGGTAGAACCGCCATGTTCAAGAACAATAGAACCAGAACCAGATGTTCTAATAGCTCCATTTTCTTCATAAATATGTAAAGAAGCATCAATGTTAGTTGAAGTACCAATACCAAGTTTACCACCTTTTAAGAAACTATCATCTCCAGAAGCGATTTTAACCGTTTCATTACCATAAGCATCATAAATAGAATAGCTGGCATGTTGATTAGTATTGTCTGCTCGTAATAAATGATAAGTGCTTGCATTAAAACCACTACGTAATCTAATATTACCTAAAGTTGAACCACCAGGAATATCTTTTAAATCTAATAAGTAATCTGGTTCACTAACACCTATTCCAACTTTATTATCATATGTAATAGTCATTTTAGTATCTATTGGTCCAACACTGTAAATATCGTCATCACCATTTAAGCAAAAATGTAAATTACCTCTTCCATAAGTCTGTTTTCTTTCTAAAATAAGAGCATTTTTAATATTATCTTCGTGATATGTATTTAAACCAATCCCTACCCATTGACCAACAGCTATTTTACTTCCAAATCTTGCAATAAAAGTATTTGTTTCGTTTTCAGGAACATCTCCTCCATAAACTGAGAATAAACTGGATGGTGTAGTAATTCCAATTCCAACATAATCCATATCAAGAGTTAATTTAGGAATATTATCAAGAGACATATGAACTTTTTGACCTCTGGGAGCATTAAGAAAAGTATGTCCTAATTGTTCTTGTCTAAGTGCAAAGTTTGTAGTTGTTGCGTTATCAAAATGAGAAATACCACCACTTCCAGTAACACCAATATGACCAACTCTTAATTTACCAATATTTGTAATTGCATCAGTATCAGGATATACTTCAAGTTGAAATTCTGGTTTAACAGAACCAATACCAACATAACCAGTATCTTTTTGAATTGTTAATACTACATTACCTACCATATTTCCTGAATGTCTGGTAATATTAAATGTGTTTGCCGGCCATCCTAAAATAGTATTATCAGTATCACTTCCGTTATAGCCAATAGAAAAACCTTCAGAGCCATCATCTTTTTCTTTAAAGAAAATTTGACCCCCGCCTTGTTCGTTAGCAGAATTTTCTGGAATAATAAAAATACCTTCATCATTTCCTTGTCCGTTAGTAAAACTAGCACTTGTTCCAACGACATGAAATTTAGTAAGGGGATCAGTAGTCCCAATCCCAACATTACCAGATTGATTATAATAAATTTTACCTTTATTTTCTAACCAAGCTGCTGTTGTATCCATATCATCAGTAACTATTTTACCTGCTCCAGTGGAGTCAGTTAATCCAATTAAAGCACCAGTAGTAGCGTGATAATAATTAGCATCATTAAATGGATTATCATATCCCGTTTTAATTCTCATAAAATCAATAAGTTCAACTAAATCAACCTGATCAATAGTTTTATCGCCAAATTCGGAAATTTGATCAGTATTTGTTGGTCTATCAGATGTTCCTGTTTTAGTTAAAAATCTTCTAATATTTGCTGGAATAACTGTTTTACTTCTTTTTCTAAATGAAAGTTTTTTATCTTGAATGTTAGTAGTTCCTCCAGAAATAGAAACCTGGCATTCATCTCCAAGCCACAATGAACCTTCAGAAAGGAAAATATCTCTAAATTTTTTAGTAGATGAACCAATATCAAATGTTTCAGTTGATTCAGGAATAATATTACCTCTTGTTTTAATAATACCCACAAGACCTGTTCCGGATGTGCCCCCAGTACCTTTTTCACCAGCTAAAATGTTAATATCTCCCCCGTTAGTATTACTACCAGTACTAACAGAACCTCCATTTTGTGCTTCAAAACTAAAATTATATCCATTAGCATCAGTAGCTGCAGTTCCGGCAATAATATCTATTCCAGATGCTTTAATTTTATCTTTAATGTGTAATTGATAAGTTGGATTAGTAATTCCTATACCTACATTTCCGATTGGATTAATCATCATTTTTTCAGTAGTTGCAGTAAAAAATCTAATAGTATCTTCGTCATTTTGATTTGTTTCAACCGTAATTTTAGTATCTTGATCAATATCAATAACTCCACCTAAAGAATTCCATGCATTACCAGCTCCATAACCTTCATACATGTTAAGTTCAGAGTTATATCTGATTTGACCGAATTGTTGAGTTGCTGGTCTTTGTGCACTTGTTCCAACAGGAATTTTAATAGCATCAGAACCTTCTACATGAAAAAGAACTTTGGGATCATTTGTTGCTATACCAATATTTCCAATTTGATCAATTATCATCCTGAAGTTGTCGTTGGTATAAAATCTAATTTTTCTATCATCATTATTTTCATCAACAGTAATTTTAGTTTTCATATCAAAATCGAATAAACCATCTAAATTTCTCCATTTACTATCACTAAAATATCCCTCATAATGAGCTTTTGTACTATTATAACGAATTTGACCTATTTGTACAGTAGATGGTCTTTGAGCGGTAGTTCCAACAGGTATTTTAATTCCATCTGTAGTATCTATTTGTAAGGATATATTTGGATTGGTAATTCCAATGCCGATATTTCCAGTAGCAGGAACATAAAGATTATCTAATGTTGCATTACCATAAAGTCTTGCCGTTCCGATTAATTGAATCGTTGGGACAGTTAATTGGCCATCTATTTGAACTTTTGAGATCGGATTTGTAACACCTATACCGATATTTCCAGTAGATGTAATTCTCATGTGTTCTATTAAAGCATTATTATTTTGACTTAATCCAGTTGAGAAAGCAAGTTCAGATGATGATCCGTTATAAACTCTATTAATTGAAGCAGTATAATAAGAGTCAGTATGTTGCCAATAAATTCCATTACTATTAGAATTGTTTTTAGTTTTAATAGATAATCCATCATAATCTCCAACATAAAGGGATAGTTTATTAGAAGGAGATGTAATTCCGAGTCCAATTTTGCCATCATCTTTAATAGTAAACATGTCCCATATTTGATTTTTGCCTATATGAAAATCAAATGTATCAGATTGTCCAGTAATTCCAACAGATATATCCCAAAAGTTATTAATTTCTAATGTTGCAGAATTTTCATCACTATCAGCAAATCTTATAATAGATGATGCATTATTAGTGGTTGTTTCAAGATCTTGAATAATAATAACAGGATCATCTCTTTTAATATGTAAATGAGCTTTTGGAATGAGATCAGCTGTATCACAAATAATTAAACCACCTTCACTATTAATTTTAACATCTTGGCTTGTTATTCTAAGAGTATCTACTTCATTGTTTCTAATAATCATATCGTTATTAGAATCCCGAAAAACAT
>NVRO01000192.1 GCA_002400895.1 Planctomycetota bacterium | reverse complement strand
GTATTTGTGTTGGAATATCATGCCACTACCGGCACACAAATAATGAGGAAACCGCGGGCAGGACGTAGCGACTGGTTGTTGCTGGTTCTGCTCGCGCTGGCTGCAGTGGTGGTATGGATTTTCACCACTTCGCAACCTGTTGATAATTCTGCAACTGCACTCGCTAATCCTCTCGGCGAAGGGAACGCTGCCACCAACCAGGAGTCGACTAATGGTGCCGCGACTACTGAAGCAAGCACTGAACGCGCTATCTCCTCCCTCGCCAGCCGGGTAAAGGTGGTTGGCCAAGTGGCTTGTCCGGATTGGGCAACTCCTCCCGGCGAGATAGTCATTGATCTCCGACCACAAGCCGGCACTGAAGCTGAGGCCAGGCGGATTAGGGTTTATGCCGACCGCCTACACTTCGAGTTTGCCAACATCAAGGCCGGCAATTGGGAACTGGAGGCACGCGCGGACGGCTTTCAGAGCTTCAAAGCTCTCTATACCTTCACCCCGGGACAGCGGCGCATCTCCTTGCTGGTGCCAATGGTGCCAGCCAATCTATTACGTGGCCGAGTGTCCAACCATCGGGGGCTGCCGGCGGCTCATTGCGCGGTGAGTGCTTTGCGCGTGGTCGAGGACACCTCGCGGGCGGTTCTGCCCTTAATCGGTCGTTGCGATGAAAACGGCGAGTTCAGCATCGAGGGTGTCCGCATCGGCAACTATCTCGTTCATCCTGGTCCGCCGCGCGCTCCATTGGCAGATCCAATTGAAATCCAACTGGCGGGCAGCGAGGCATGGGTTGAACTCTCCATCCCCGCTACCGGCCAGGCAAAAATTACCACCTTTGATTTCAAGACCGGCGAACCGGTCGCCAAGTTGGTGGTAACAGCAAGACATTGGCAGCCGAGAACCGACCCCACCTGGATTGAAGCACCAAGCAACGCCCACCTCGAAACTGCCCGCACCGACGAGTTTGGTGTTGCCCAGTTTTTCCATTTACCCCCGGGAGAATATTCATTCACCGCCCAAGGTCATGGTTACCGCCAGCGAGTAGTACGACGTGCGGTAATAAGCGACAAAATCACCGAGTTGGAAATTAGGGTTCGCGCACTCTAGTGATTGCCAGAGAATCACCTTTACGAGAAGCATTACGTTTGTCGTGGCCGGCGACCCTGGCCTTGCTGTTGCATTCCGGTTATCGGGTAAACGACCAGTACTGGATTCAGAACCTGGGATCTGACGCCCAGGCTGCACTCGGCCTTTGCGGCTTCATGCTGATTTTCAATTTTGCCTTCGTACAAATTGGCAATGCCGGCATCCTCGCTCGTGTCGCTCATCACACCGGGGCTGGAAACCGCGACCAGGTGCTGTCCGCATGCACATCCGGAGTGGGGGCGTGCTCCCTGCTGTTGGTGGTGGTCGGGATAATCGGCTACTTTGCAACCCCTGATCTGGTGCGCATGCTCGGGGCCTCGGGCACGGTCGCAAGTTACTCACAAGAGTACTTGTCGCAGATTTACATATGTCTGCCGCTGATTGCGCTAAAGCCAATCGTTGATGGTATTTTCATCGGCATTGGCAACACCATGATTCCACTGTTGCTGGCAGTTGTTTCAGTCGGACTGAACTTTGTGCTTAACCCAATCATGATTTTCGGTTGGGATGCGCTCGGGGTGCCTGCCATGGGTGTTTCAGGTGCTGCCTGGGCGACCGGCATTTCGCGTGGAGTTGGGGGCTTGATTGGCTTGCTGATGCTGCGCCGACATTACCAGATAAAAATCCTCGCGGGCCGATGGGCGTGGACCGAAGTAGCAAAAATCGCGCGGATTGGATTGCCGGTTGCGATTTCAACTGCCGCCTATGCTGGCTGCTTCATTGCTGTCCTGAAAACCAGCATCGAGGCCTTCGGATCGAATGTGCAAGCCGGTCTGGGAATCGGATTCAGTGGGATTGAGGTCCTCTCCTATTGCTCCTTGTTCGGTCCGGCGATGGCGGTTTCGGGAATGGTTGGCCGACGCCTTGGAGCAAAAGACCATCCTGGTGCGGAGGAGGCGGTGAAAATTTGTCTGTGCCTGTCGGTAGGCATATCGCTGGCGTTCACAGCGATGTTCCTCGCCATCCCCGACTTGTTGGCCGGCATTTACACCTCAATTCCGGCGGTGCGGCATGAAGTTGTGGTGTATCTGACCATCGTCGCCTGGAGTCAGATACCGACTGCGATTGAAGCCGTGCTGGCCCGAGCACTAACTGGTGCGGGCAGGACTTTGGGCACTTCCATCATCTCCGCGGGAGGATATTTGAGCCGCATTCCATTGGCGTTGTTCTTGGGGCACAGCATCGGCCTCGGGCCTGTCGGGGTGTGGTGGGCACTCAACATTTCCAATTACCTGAAACTTGCCGCTATAGTTCCGCTCTACCGTAGGGAGATGCGCATACTGGCCGCCCTGCATGCTGTTCCCAGCAACTCCGCCACTTCCCCCAGCAATTAACTCCCTGTGGCCAAGAAAGGAATCATCGACCCAAGCGACTACCCACTTGACCAAGTCTTCATGGGACCGGATGAGTTCGGCAAGTACAACCCGCAGCGACACGAATTCCTGCAACTCACCAATGTGCTCCACTACGATCCCGACAACAACCTTCTGGTCGCTCATCGCAAGGTCGAGGCAGAAGAATGGTGGTGCCGTGGCCACATTCCCGGACGCCCCTTACTCCCCGGCGCCCTCATGGTTGAGATGCTGGCGCAAGCAGGATCTCTTCATTCCCATCTGCTCTTCAAATTCTCCAAAGGGTCGTTTATCGGTTTCGCCGGCCTCGACTCAGTACGCTTCCGTGGCTCCACCGGTCCCGGGGTAGACCTGATGATTGCCGGACGAATAACTGGCGGTTCCGGTGGTCGCAAGGCTTTCCGCTGGGGCGGACAGGTCATGCGCATGGACGGCAGCATCCTGTGCGAAGGCGAAGTATTTGGAATCAGCGTCTGAGCTATTTCTGCTCAGGCAACTTCAGGATCCATTATCTCGTTGACGTCCAACTCCACGCACTTGCACTCAACGCCCAACAAGGCACCAATCGAAGGATTACTGCGCCCATCGTCACCGGAGATGGCCTCCTTGATGTAAGTGCCATGCTCTGATTGAATCGCAAGTAGCCAATTATCGCCGACTCGCTCAAAGCCGGTTATCTCTATCCAGCGTATGCGTTCCAGGTCGGCACGTCGATGGGCGACTCGTTGTGGAGTACGCTGCACCACCTCGATGCGGCCGCGGTTGGTCAACTCCTGCAGACAAGCTTCAAGCTTGGCTACATCATGCTCGCCAATCACTTGAATCAGGGCACCATACTCCTTGGAACATTTGGTTTCCTTTATCTCTACTACTCGCTTGCGGTCGCAAAAACACAAATCGCTGATTTCCAAGCGACCCTCATTGCGCCGGTTTATTTCACCGGCCAGCTCTTCGAGGTCAATCATGGGTCGCTTGCACTTGAACGCTTCGAACACGAACAAACGGCCGCGACCAAGCATCCGCACGTCCATATCTTCGCGCCCGGCACCATGGAATTTGTTTCGACGCGCCTTCAACCGCGGCATTGCCACCCAACCAATCAGCTCCTGCACCGAATCTCTGGTCAATTTCCCGAATCCCTCGCAGCGGTCACATCCACCTCCCTTGCATTCGGGGCAAAAGAATTTGGTTTGTGGAAGGTCACGAGTCAACTTGCGGTAACGACCTTCAAAGAGAACTTTGACGGGTGGCGCTGGTTGGTCGGTTTGGGTAGTCATCAGGGGAGAGGATAAGATTGAGGCCATGTGGCCGGAAGTTTTGCGAATCGAATTGTTTGGAGCCGAGCGCGTGCTGTCCTCATTTGGACTGTTCGTGGCGGCTGGATTTCTTGTTGGTGTATGGATGGCAACCAAATTGGCAAGCCGCTACGGCGAAGTACCTGAACGTGACCGTCTCGCAGTCCCGGACATCGCCTGGTGGTGTTTGATTGGGGTAATGGCGGGCGGTCGGCTGGCATACATCATTGTCAATTTGCCGTATTTCATCGACAACCCAATCAAGGTATTTGCCATCTGGGAAGGCGGGATGGTGATGTACGGTGGTTTCATTTTAGCCGCCACATTGGGAGCCTGGAAGGCACATAAAATGGGGCTGAAGGTGTCAGCCGCACTCGATTGGGGTCTTACCGGCAGCTTCCTCGGCCAAGCTGTCGGTCGGATTGGCTGTTTAATGGTAGGGGACGACTACGGTCGACCCACCGATGTCGCCTGGGCTCTCAAGGTGCCGGATCCGCTTCCCCAAGGTTCATTATTCCCCGAGGAGTTCGTCGGCCAACTTTTGCATCCGACCCAACCATACATGCAGCTGAAGGCGCTGAGCCTGTTCCTGCTCGGGGTTTGGCTTCTGCGCCACAAGCGCTTTCACGGCCAAGTGGCCTGTGTTCTGGTCGGTGGCTACGCAATCCTTCGCTTCATCGTTGAACACTTCCGTGGTGATGCCCTTGCCCGCGGTGGTATGTTCCAGCAGGGCTTCGGACCAGCGGAAGTTCATAGTGGTCTGATTGGAGTCCACGATGTTCAGCTGATCCTTTCATCCTCACAAATGGTTTCCATGGCAATGCTACCGCTGGCAGTGATTTTCTATATCAGACTGTCCCGCCATTGCCTCGACCAGTCCCCCACCGATGTTTCTGGCCGGAGTTGACGAGGCTGGGTACGGACCGTTACTGGGTCCATTCACCGTTGGTTGGTCGATGTTTCGAGTACCTGACCCGGGAACCGATCTCTGGGAGGTAACCACCAGAAGTTGCGCGCGAAAACCACCACGAAAGGATCGCCGCCTGATGGTGGATGACTCCAAACTGGTCAACGCCGGTACCCGCGGCCGCGAACGCCTGGAACGTGCGGTGGCGGCCTTTCGCGAACTTTCTGCGGGTGGCTCCCACGGACTCGACAACTGGTTGAGCACTCCACCGGCCAGTTCCCGCAAGTGG
>NVRO01000191.1 GCA_002400895.1 Planctomycetota bacterium | reverse complement strand
GCACGGAAAGTGATATGCACCCGCCGCACTTCGCCACTAGGAAGAGTTAGCAGGGCGTAGCCGCCTTCGCGCGCCGCCAGGCGTGCCGATGCGCCCGCAGAGCGAGCCATCTTGCCACCTTGTCCGGGGCGAAGTTCGATGTTGTGGATTTCCAGGCCCAAGGGAATGTCCTTGAGTTGCATGGCGCACCCACGCTTTGGCTCGGCGTCGACACCCGAAGAGACCATGTCTCCCTGGGCAAGACCCTTGGGCCAGATGATGTAACGCTTTTCACCGTCAAGGTAATGCAGCAGGGCAATGTAAGCCGAGCGGTTCGGGTCGTACTCGATATGAGCGACCTTGGCCGGTACACCGTCCTTGTTGCGCTTGAAGTC
This sequence comes from Planctomycetota bacterium, assembly GCA_002400895.1. Next base: position 4,607 of record NVRO01000191.1, on the reverse strand, counting down.
GATGATCCGATAACGACGCTTGGCGCCACCACCACGGTGACGAGAAGTCACTCGACCTCGGTTGTTACGGCCACCAGTCTTCTTAATCGGTGCCAGCAAGCTCTTTTCTGGAGTCTGTCGAGTCAGTTCGGCGCGGTCAAGCACCGAGCCGCCGCGGCGACCTGGAGAAGTTGGCTTGTAGTACTTTATTCCCATTACTTAGTCCCCTTACAGGAGGTCGATCTTGTCGCCCTCTTTGAGAGTAACTACGGCAATCTTGCTGGCCGGAGTATGGAAAACACTGGCACCCCGCCGACGTATTTTGCCGGGGCGCACCAAGGTGTTGACGTTCTCAACCTTGACTTCGAAGATTGACTCAACCGCTTTGCGGATTTCAATCTTGTTCGCGCCACCGTGGACTTCAAAGCGATAAGCATTGAGGCGTTCGGTTCCCTCGGTTGATTTTTCAGTCAACACCGGGCTGAGAATGAGTTGGTAGTCTTGAGAATCAGCCATCAGATTAGCCCTTCAACTTGTCGAATCTGCTCATCAGATTGTCGAGAGCACCTGCTTCCACCAGCACCCATTTGTGGGCGAGGAGGTCGTAGGCATTGGTGTCAGCTGCGGTACGAACGCTAACCCGCGGGAAGTTGCGAAATGACTTCCAGGCGTTTTGGTTAGGTTCGGCCAAAACTACCAGGGCGGTTCCCTGCGGAACCGTATCCGCCAACAACTTGCGGGCAGACTTGGCAGAAGGAGCATCAAAACTGAAGGAGGAAATCTCCTTCACTTCAGCATCCTGGATTTTCCCGGCAAGGGCCGAGCGCAAAGCTGACAAACGCTGCTTTTGCGGCAAATGGTAATTCCAGTTGCGCTTGTTGCGGGGACCAAAGACGGTTGCTCCACCGCGCCACAATGGACTCTTGCGGTCACCAACACGTGCACGACCGGTCCCCTTCTGCTTCCACGGCTTTTTAATGTGACCGTTGAGTTCGGTACGCACCTTGGTATGAGCGTCACCTTGACGAAAGTTGCTCTGGTACTGAACCACCGCATCCTTCAGGGTGCGGTAAAGGATCTTTTCGCCAAGTTCGGCAACGAACTCGCGCTCGCCATTGGCTCCACTAGCCATGTCGTAGGTTGCGATGCTACTCATCAGTTATTGCCTCCGGTCTTGGCGCTGGCGATATGCACGATGCCATTGGGTGCACCGGGAACTCCCCCACGCACCAACAACAAGCCCAGTTCGGTGTCAACCGCCTCTACCACCAGATTCTTGACGGTAATCCGCTTGGCACCGTAGTGGCCACTCATCCGGGTACCTTTGAACACGCGACCCGGGTATGCACACTGGCCAATCGCACCAGGGCGACGAACGTTCATGCAACCGTGGGTTTCAGGGCCACGGGAAAAGCCGTGGCGTTTGATGGTGCCGGCAAAACCGCGCCCCTTGGAAGTACCGACCACGTCAACCATGTGGCCAACCTCGAAGACTTCGGCAGTCAGTTCTTGCCCCACCTCGAAGCCCTCAGTGGCCACCCGAAACCCGCGGAGGACTCGAAAAGGCTTGACTCCGGCCTTTTCCGCAGCAACTCGCTGCGGCTTGGCCGTGTGCTTGTCACGTGCGGGAATAAACCCGACCTGGACGGCGGAATAGCCATCGCGGTCCTTGGTGCGCAGACCAGTCACGGTGCAGGGGCCAGCCTCCAGCACGGTCACCGGTACCAGGGTGCCGTCTTCGCGGAAGAACTGGGTCATCCCCTTCTTCCGAGCTAGCAGGAATTTGTTATCAGACATGATTCAGGTTGCCTTGTTCCAAGTGGCAAAATCGCAGAGGTTCGAATGAACGTGCGGGAACTTGTTCGATGTAGATTAGACCTTGATGCGAACATCTACTCCGGCGCTCAACACCAGACGGTTGAGAGCGTCCACGGTTTGAGGAGTCGGCTCGAGCAGGTACAGCAGGCGCTTATGAGTGCGGATCTCAAACTGCTCGCGAGACTTCTTGTTGACGTGGGGCGAACGCAACACGGTGTAACGCTCAATGCGGGTGGGCAAAGGGATTGGGCCAGAAACAGCAACTCCGGAGAGACGCGCGGCCTCAATAATCGACTCAGTTGCCTGGTCGATTGATTCGTGATCGTAAGCCTCGAGACGGATTTGGATGCGGTTAGCCATGGCAGTATGCACACTTCAAGCCTCAGGTTGCTTTATCCGCCGCTAAATCGCGGTTTGGTCCAAACAAACCCAAGGCTTCCCATGAAATTAGGGTCGAGTATCTTAACTGAGGGGAGGCAAAGGTCAAGGAAAAGGGACGTATTAAGGCACCTTCCTGGAATATTTTTTCGAATTGTCAAAATTCATTGACCGCCGTTCAAAATCGCCTCGACTTGCTGGGGCGGAACCGCCAAATATCCGTACGGTTCCAACGAAAATGACCCATGCCCCTTGGTCATCGAACGGAGTTGAGTAGAGTAGGAAAACAATCCTTCCAGCGGCACCTTTGCGTCCACAACTCTAGTGCCCTGAATGACTTCTATATTTTCGATGGTTGCCCGCCTGGAATTCAAATCCCCCACCACCCCGGCCGCATACTCCTCCGGCACTTCCACCTTCAGGGTCATCAGCGGTTCCAGCAACTGAGTATTGGAGGTGAGAGCAAGATCTATCGCCCGCGCTGCCGCTCCCAGCACCATTTCTGCCGACGGCTCGGCTTCCGAACTGTATTCAAGACCAATGAGTTCGATTTGAAGCTCCGCCAAGGGGTAGCCATATTCACCCCCCACCTGGACCAGGCTCTCCAGGTCCTGGCCAAGGGCATGCACCAATCCTGGTGTTAGCGCGTCAATGAAACTGGAAGCCATTTCCACCTGCGGCCGTTGGCTAGCCGCAGGGGCTAATCGCAGGCAAACCGTTACCGATTGGCGACCATCACCGAGCGGTCGCTCAATGCTGCCACTTAGTTCGCAAGCTGATGCCGCAGTTTCCCGGTAAGCGACCAGAGGTCGCCCCACTCTCGCCGGAATACGGAATTCTCGAGCCAGGCGATGGCAAGCGACCTCTAGGTGAAGTTCTCCCATGCCCGAAATCACCGACTGTCCGGTCTCGTGGTCGACTTGAATCTTCAAGGTGGGATCCTCACGGGCAAGAACAGCCAAAGCGCGCTCAAGTTTGTCCTTGTCGGAAATATTTACCGGTTCAATCGTCTGTCGGATTACCGGCTCCGGGAATTCGATCGGTTCGAAGGCAACGTCAAGTTCCGGCGCATGCAAGGTGTCACCGGTGCCGGTCTCCTTCAGTCCCATCAAAACTACTATTTCTCCCGGGCCCGCTTGTTTTACCTGTTGACGGTCATCAGCATGCATCTGTAATACCTGCTGCACTCGAATCTGCTTGCCGGTGCGCGCATTGATGACGGTGTCACCCTCATGCAAAATTCCTGAGTAAACTCGCAGGTAACAGAGATCACCATGGGGGTCGTGAGCGAGCTTGAAAACCAGCCCACTGAACGGCGCCTGGGGATCCGGAGCGATGCTGATTGCACAGGACTCATCTCCGGGTTTGTGACCAGCCACTGGGGGGCGGTCCAGCGGGCTCGGCAACCACGCGACAATCCCGTCCAAAAGGGGTTGAATACCGCAATAGCGCAAGGCCGAGCCACATGCCACCGGAACAAGTGCGCCGGCAATGGTGGCATCACGCAAGCCGCGATTAATGCTATCCGCGTCAAGGTCGTCGTGGTCGAGGAAGGATTCCAATAGGTCCTCGTTGTGTTCGGCAACTGCCTCGCACAAAAAGAGCCTGGCCGCATCGACTTGTTCCTTCATCTCCGCCGGGATCTCACCGTAACTGATTGTTGCTCCCTTGGACGATTCGTCCCAGGTCAATAGCTTCATCGTAATCAGGTCGACCAGTCCCTTGAAGTCTGCACCCTCACCATATGGAAGCTGGACTGGTACCGGGTTGACACCAACACGTTTCTTCAAAGACCGGCAGGCTGCCAGGAAATCGGCCCCCCGGCGATCCATTTTGTTGATAAAAGCCAACCATGGGACCTGGTTTTCGGCGGCCTGGCGCAATACTGTTTCCGTTTGCGCCTGGACTCCGGAAACTGCACATACCACCACCACCGCCCCGTCCAATACCCGCAGGGAACGGCCGACTTCGGCGGTGAAGTCGACATGCCCGGGAGTATCAATAATTTGGATAACACAATCCTCCCACGGACACCTGGTGGAAGCAGCGCTAATGGTGATGCCGCGCTCACGCTCTTCCTCCATCCAATCCATGACCGTATTTCCGGTATGCACCTCGCCCATCCGATGCTCGACTCCGGTGTAATACAGAATCCGCTCGGTGACGGTAGTTTTTCCGGCATCAATATGCGCGACGATGCCGACATTGCGCAGTTGGAGCAGATTCACCCTCCGACTCCCTGAAGAATCAGCGCATTGTTCTTGAGCCAAGTGTCCTTGAAGTAATAGCCATCCAGAAGGCTGTCGTCGCGATATCCCAACTGACAAAGGGCTGCGTGCAATGCTTCAATGCTCGCCAGACCAGTTTCCGGATCCTCGTAGGTGGTCGATTTGAGAAGCGCCAGAGAATCGTCCAGCGCATTCAAGGCTTCC
>NVRO01000190.1 GCA_002400895.1 Planctomycetota bacterium | reverse complement strand
CTCCCAGGCATCCGGCAGTGCGCGAAGCGCGCACCTTATGGTTGGAACACCAGGCCCGAACCCAACGCGCAGTCGCCAATCAACTGCTGGAGGAACAGGCCGCTGCAGCCGCACCACGTTTCTTTGCCGCGCATTGCTTTGAAGCCTTGGCTTTGGCTCGCCGTGGGCAATTCGAGGACTCCCGCAAAGCCCTGCAAGCGGCTGCCATTTATGCTGCGGAGCACCGCCCGTTGTTCAGCCGGGTTGCCCGCCAAGCGGATTTGTCGGTAGACAAAGTTCGGGGGCTACTCATCAAAGTAGCCCCCGACTGGGAAATTTACCTGGGCCAATAAACCCCGGTAATCAAGTCTCCGTCTTATTGGTCGTCAGCTCTTTCGGTCTTTTCAATCTTGAATGCACGCGCCAAGCCTTCGTAAGAAAGCTGTTCATCGAAAAACATGCGCTGAGCAGTGGAGCGAGCAGTACGACGGGCGTTCTCGATTTCTCCCGGCCAAATTCTGGTGGTGTCCGCATCTTTACGGCCGGCCAACAAAACCACCACACTTGCACCATCACGAGGATTTTCAAGCGTGCCAATCACTTCATTGACAACGTAGTCGTCAAGCAGGGATCCGACCTGATTACGTAACCACGGGCGCAAGGTGTCTTGCGAGGTCCACTTGGGATCGCTGACCGGACGCACCCGACGACTGACCCAGTCCATGGTCACCAGTTCGCCGCCGCTGGCGGCCACTGCGGCACTGAAGTCGGAACTCTGCATGCTTACCGGGTCGCCTTCAAGGGCACCTTCCTCGCGGGGAATGGCAGCTACAAAAGCGTCGGCGGCTTCCTTGGCCAGCACTTGCTGGCGTGATTCACGCCAGTAATCCACTACTGATTCACGGACTTCAGTCAACTCCGGCATCGCCCGGGAAAGTTGGATGCTGGGGCGAGCCAACAACGCCATACCATCAAGAATGATTGGTTCGTTGAGAAAGGTATTGAGCTCGGAGAATGCCATCTGGCGTAGCACCGAAGAACCAATCCGCGGCAGGTCGGGCAACTGGGATGCAGGGATCGGTTCAGCTTCGACCACCATCTCAACTCCCTTGCTGGTAGCAAAGGCGGCGAGATCCTCGGTACTGGTTGCTTCGTTCAGCAAAGCCAATGCAGCCCGATTAAGCAAAAAATCTCGTTTCAGGCGATCGCCCAACTCTTCACGGCTCAAGGTCAGTTCAATCTCGATTTGGGGATCATCCGCGCTGCGCTGGTAAAGAATAAAGCGCCGGAAATCATAGAAACCTTGAAGTGCTTCATCGCTCGGTTCTTCCTGCGGATTCCAGGCCTTGACCGCTTCGGTGCCAAGAGCGGCTTCGGAAATAATCAGGGCTTCGAAAGCAACAGCCTCCTCATTCATAAGACCGGCACGCTGGTTATAGCTCAAGCCGGTGTCATAGAACTCGGCCAATTCCTCTTCGCTTGGCTCAAGAGCGGCAGCAGCATCAATGAAGTCCTCGGATGTGAACACCACATACTCGAGTTTCATTTCGCCGTAATCCTTTGCCCATTGAGCAAGCAGTTCGCTCTCGCTCGGCATTGCGGTTGAAGCCAACAATCGTTCCAGAGTGCTTACCTTGAGCAGCTCGCGGACCAGGGCTTCATACTGAAGAGCCGATGGGAATCCCATCCGGCGCCATATATCTTGGTATTTTGCCGCTTGGAATATACGCATCTGCATTTGCAGAAATTGCGCCAACTCGGCATCGCTGACCGCGACCGAGTACTCCGCCGCCAACATCCGCTTGGTGGCATAGGCCAGGACTTCTTCGGTGTTGGGGCTGGTTTGGACCCCCATCAGGCGGTTACTCCAGCTCAGATAATTACGCGCTGAGCGGTATTCCTCAAGGCTGATCTCAGCCGCCCCGCTGGGCAGTTCCAATCTCGCCATCAAGGGCGGGTCACCTTGCATCATCTTCGTTAAAACGGCAGTCATGGGGCCGGTAATCGAGAATATGACCAGGCAAAAAATCGCCAAGCCAAGCAATACCAATCGGTTTTTGGGATTTCCTCCACCTTCACTGGGAGGGGTGGAAGTCGGGGTCGGATCGTTCTTCGGGTTACTCATGGGCAGCTCAGGAAAAACCTGGTTCGAGAGTTTACCCTCGCCAGCAGGGATTCGCTTACTCGCTTATCGGAGCAGTACTTTCCGGCTCAGTCTCCGGCTCGCCATCCGCTTCTGCTTGCGCAATATCAGCTATACCATCGGAAGCGGGAAATTCATCCGCAATCGGGAGTTGTTCGACGGGAACTGCCAAACGACCAGCCTCCGGCAGCTCGGATAGTTCCCGCAAGCCGAATTTGTCGAGGAATTCACGGGTGGTGCCGTAAAGAAATGGGCGGCCCGGCAACTCGGCACGGCCAAGGATACGCACCAACTTCAAATCCAGTAAATGTCGCATATGGGAGCCTGATTTGACTCCGCGGATGGCGTCGATATCGGCCTTCATTACCGGTTGACGGTAAGCCACCAATGACAACACTTCAAGTGCCGCCGGTCCAACCCTCTCGGCCTGGGCGCGGCAACGCACCGGCTCCAGCGCCGCGGCCACGTCTTCGGTGGTCAGTAGCCGCCAAGCCCTCCCGACCTTACGCAGCTTCAGAGGAAGATTGCGGTCGTTAATCCAAACTTCGAGAGCGGAAAGTAAATCCCGCGGCGACCACTGTTCCTCGGCATTACTCAGCTCGTCCTCGGAGTTACTTGGATAGATAATCTCACGGACACGATCCATACTCACCGGCTCGGGCGATGAAAACAACAAAGCGAACAACACTCGTAAGCGTTCTTCGGGAATTGGAGGGGTAGTGGAGTCAGTCGGAGACAAAGGTTGGTAACGGGCTTTGTATTAGCGGGGACGTCTGCCAAGAAGTATAGCGACGGTGCATCTCATCCCACCAGGAGCGAGTTTCCAGCGCCCCAATCGGGTTTGCTCTCAAATCCCCCAGCAGGACGTGTAAAGGAGGGTGGTGGCGGGCGGCAGCAAGCTCCTCGCGAATCATGACGACGTGCCAAAGCCGATCTCCATCCAGCCGAAATGGTCCACACAAGTTCCCCTCAGCCGCCGACAGGTGAGCCGCCAGCTCACCCCCGGCAAATAGCGGGATCAATTCCTCGCGTGCCGGCGGCTGAAAGACCAGCGGGTTCGCTCCCATCTGCAACTTACCAAGCTGCTCCTCGGCGGCGCTTTGATCCCGACTCAAACTAACCAGGACACGTACCCGCGGAGTTACCGCAGCAGCCATCCGCATCACCAATTGATAGCGAAGATTATCAGTCAGCCGCGCTCGAATCGCCGCCACCACGTCGGCGCGAGGTAGCCCATAGCGACTTACACACCAGGTAGTAAAATCACCGACATCTCCCATTCCAGCAACGATTTCTGCCATTGCCCGCTCCAATGCCGCGTCAATCGCAGCCGGCGGCACCACCACTCCGAGGCGCTCCGCCTCAAGCCGTGCAAACTCGCCGCGCATCAAGCTTCGGGTCACCGCTTGTGATTCATCGGGGAAAAGAAACGCGAATTCAGCGCTCAAGGCGCGCGCACTCAGTGCATTGCCACCCACAATTGCTGAGGAGAGACCATCTGCTACCGCAGGCGCAAAGTTGACCCCGCCATCAATGCTCGACAGCTGCCCGCCAAGCTGATTTATGGGCAGGGCGGCCTGACTCCCGGGGCTACCACAAGCTGCAGCCAGCAGGGAAACGAAAAGGCTTAGCGGAAGGTGACGGATCGCCAAACTCCAACCCCATGACAAGTCGGACACTTTGTCTTGCGTGATTTGCCGCCCTCAGCTCCCAATTCGAGCCTCCTGATGACTCCCCCACCGGCACAAGTCTGGCACGACGAGAAACTCACATGGGTCAACTCATAATCACCGCTGAATTCAGCGTAATAGGCGAGCAACCACTGAAAACGCTGGTTAGCGTTGGCGTTACGCCACCAATCATCCGGCGAAGCATCGTCATCACCAGCTACTTTGCTACGCGCACGCTCCAAGTTCTCAAGGTAACGCCTGGTGCGTTCTTCGAGATCGCGTTGTTCCGGGGTCTTGCCATCGTCAACATCTTCAGGGTCGGGGTCGAGACCGGCACGAGCGCGGTCTTCTCCAAGAATCCAACTACCAATCCCGAAGTTGGCTTGATGACGTTTTGCACCGTGTTCGACTCGTTCCGGCCAAAGTGATTCAACATCTTCAAGAGTTAGGTCTTGCTTGAAGTCATGCAATTGATCGAGCATCTTGGCGCGCATCAGAACTGGAAGTTCACTCTCTGCCCAGCCCATCAGCTCGTCAACACCTGCGCCGCGGTCGAGCGCACGTTTCTTGAGCAATCCGCTCAGGGTATTGAACCAATTGCGGCTGAGATGTTGCTCCATCGCCGCCACCCGCGAAGTTTCGAACTTCTCCTGAAGGTCTAGGTAGTCAACTTTCAGAGGTGAGTCCGGAAAGGTCTCGCCAAAGGCTTCAAGTTTCTCGAGGGCAAACGGGAAGCGTTTACGGTGAATTAATTGGCGCACTTCCTCCAGCGCCTCGGCCTGGGCAAGATTGGCGCGAGTCAGTTCGGTCGAGCGGCGCAAGTTGGAAAGTCGAGCCAACAGGGCATTGTCGCCCTCCACTTGAGTTATTTCCTCCGCTCGTTCGAGTACTTCAAGCGCACGGTCGAGAGCAAACACGTTTTGCAGCTCCACTGCAAAACCATACAAAGCGAGTGGGTCGGCGGAGTCGAATTCAAGCACCCGTTCCTGGTAAAACTGTTCCGGGGTCAATACCTGGGGTGCTGGGACCATGACCTTTTCGACCGGTGCTGCCAAACGATGAAGCGGAATCAGGCTCCGCGACTCGTGAATCCGCAGTTCCAGATTGGTGCCGTCATTGCCAACCACCCGCCCCAACAACACCTGACCATTGACCAACAATAATTGGTCGGCCGACACTTGCGGTACTGAGGTCTC
>NVRO01000189.1 GCA_002400895.1 Planctomycetota bacterium | reverse complement strand
CAACCGCGCAATCAATTTTTCTGCGGTGGCTTGAGCAGCAGCCAGGCGCTGGCTCTGCTCTTCGGTCTGCAAATACCAATGCCCTCCGGCGTGAGCCAGAGCGATGCTTCCATAGGTCAGTGCCCAGGTGTGGTCGGTATCCCAATCGCTGGGGCGACGTACGTCGGCATTTTCAATCAGGAAGTCGAGACCTCGTTCCAGTGCTTGCAGGGCCTCGGTGTCGGCTTGGCCACCAGCCCGGCCATAGTCAGCCAAATCCATCATCGCCAGGCAGCCGAGCCCGGTGGTTGCCACTTGGAAGGAGTAATGAGTCTCGGGATTCCACCAGAACCCGGCACTGGGCTCCGGCTTGCGCCAATGACCCCAAGCTCCATTTTCTTCCTGGTTGCCCAGCATCCAGGTGCGTGCAAGTTGCATCCCTGCGATCGCCCGTTGTTGGGCGGTTGGTGGTGCGGCCTGCGGTAGCAGAGCGAATGACAGAGCTGCAACAATCACTATTCGTCGTGGTCGTCGGAGTGGTCGTGCTCGTCCATGCCGAGCCCTTTTTCAAGTTTTTCGACTTCCTCGATTGCCGACTTCAACTCATGCTCGGCTTCTATTTCCGCGACCTCCATTTCGATGCGCGCGCCCTCGAGTTCATGTTCCGCGCGGCGGATGGAATGCTCCAAATCCTCAATTTCCTTGGGGAGTTCGTATTTGTGCAGATTGCGCAAGTTTTCTTCGCTCTGGCGCAAATCAATCCGTTCCATCTCCAGTGAATGGCGGGAGCGGCCAATCACGATTTCAGCAGTGGCCTCGGCAAACTCGGCATCACCATAAAGTTGTTCAAGTTGGGCGAGTTCTTCTTCGGCGTTCTTGACCGAGTGGCGACTGTAGGACAAAGACTGTTTCTGGTTTTCAATTTGCCGTGGCATTTCCACGCTCATGAACAGGCGCAGTTCGCGATGCGCATCCTGAAGCGCCTCATCAGCTTCAGTTAGCTCGAGATGGGCACTACGCAATGCGTGCTCGGTCTTCATCTCCAGGATGAATAATTCTCGACGATGATCTTCAAGTTCTGCCAGCGCTTCTTGGTCAACTTGCTTGGCGTCGTCATTGGAATCAGCTTCAGCGTCAGCCTCGCCCGCAACAGCGGTGTCGACTTCATCGATAAGAACTTCGTCCGAGCCACAGGAGCTGAGCGCGGTCAGCAAAATCAATACAAACAGGCGGTAAGTCATGGCGACATCATAAGTAGCCGGTGCTGAGTGGGCAGTAAAAAAGCCCCGCGACCATTCGGGCGCAGGGCTTTGGTTGAGGCTGTAACCTCAGTCCAAGGTCGGGTCGTCGGGGTCGTGATTGAGGAACAACTTCGACATCGAGTCGTAGACGTTGTTGATATCCCGCTGAATCACGCTCTGATCACCCAGGTACGGGTCGTCGGTGTCGTAGTTCAGAAAATACTTTGAGAAAGTGTCAAAGGCGTGGGTCGCGTCACGTGCGACTACTTGTCCTTTCTGGCCAAGGTCTTCGTTAACAGTACGCGTGCAGGAGCCGAAGCCAAAGGTCAGAATGGCGAGGCCAAGAACGGCAAGGAGGCGGAGTCGCTTCATGTGGTCTTTAGGGGGGGGTGAGGGCATCCTCGAACTAGGGGAATGTAATCTGTTGGTGACTTCCAGTCAACGTGGACAAGTTGGAGGGAGCTCCGGGGTGCCGGGCTATCATGTCTTACCAAGATGGCTGCCGACGCCTACCAAGCTCCTCGTGGAACCCGTGACCTCATGCCTGAGGATTTGATCACGGTGCGGTACATGGAAAATGCTGCTCGTGAGTTGGCACGTTCCTACCGCTACAGTGAAATACGTACTCCACTGTTCGAGGAAACCAGACTTTTTGCCCGTTCCTTGGGTGAGACCTCTGATGTGGTCCAGAAAGAAATGTTCACGGTGCCCCCGCGGGGAGAGGGCAGTGCCTCCCATACATTCCGCCCTGAGGGCACAGCTTCTGCTGCAAGAGCTTATGTGCAGGGTGGTTACGCCAAGAAAAACCCTCTGCAAAAGTGGTTCTATCTGGGTCCGATGTTCCGTTATGAGCGCCCGCAAAAGGGTCGCGACCGCCAATTCACCCAATTCGGGGTGGAAGCTTTCGGTTCATCCAGCCCTCTACTGGACGCCGAAGTGGTGGATTTGGCGGTGAGTTTCTTCGAGCGCCTGGGATTTGGGGATGAACTCGAGGTTCGGGTCAACACCATGGGGGATCCGGCTGACCGCGAACGGTGGGGCCAAGCCCTTCACCAGCATTTTGCCGGCAGCCTCGACCAGCGTTGTGATGATTGTCGCAACCGCTTTGAACGCAATATTTTCCGCTTGCTGGACTGCAAAGTTGAGCGCTGTGGCGAACTCAACGCCGGCGCTCCGGGCTTGGCCGCGGTAATGGCCCCGGAGTCGACCCAGCACCATGCAGATTTCCTCGCTGCTTTGGGTGGTATCGGTCGTGAACCGATCGAGGACTCGAGCATTGTTCGCGGACTCGACTACTACAGCCGCTCGGTCTTTGAAATTCACTATCCGCCGTTGGGTGCACGATCCGCCTTGTGTGGTGGTGGCCGCTACGACGGCCTGGTGCAAGAGGTGGGGGGGCCGGCAACATGTGCGGTTGGTTTTGCGATTGGTTTTTCACCTGCTGAATTGGCCATGAAAGAACTTTCTCTGCCAACTGCAGAGGACACCAAAGAACTCCGTCGCGAACTTGGGGCGGATATTTATTGTGTAGCAATCTCTGCTGATGAACGATTCGCCACCCTGGCTTTGGCTGCACGGCTCCGTGCCGCCCGCTTGCCTGGGGTGGAAGTTGACTTCAGGGAAAAGTCGCCCAAGGCGCAATTCAAGGAAGCCACCAAGTTGGGTGCGCGAGTTGTTTGTGTGTGCGGTGCGGACGAGCTTGCCGCCGGCCAAGTGGTGGTGCGCGACATGGATAATCGCGAGGAGCAGCGCGTCGCCATTGATGACGTGGTTGATTACTTGAAAAATATATTCGACTGATGGAACTGGCCGTCTTTGGTGGCTCCTTTGATCCCGTTCACAATGGCCACGTTGCCGTCGCCGATGTGGTGCAGGCACAACTCAAGCCGGATTTGTTGTTGTGGGTTCCGGCCGGGCAAGCTCCCCACAAGTTGGAGGTGCAACCAATCCCGGGTGAAATCCGTTGCGAGTTGGTTGCCAGGCTGATTGCCGACCGTCCCGGTGAGCAGGTCTATTACGGTGAAGTCGAGCGTCCGGGCCCGTCCTATACGGTTGAGACCCTGGAGCAACTCAAGCTGGATTATCCGGCCGCCAACCTCCATCTGGTGCTCGGTGGTGATTCCCAGGAGCATCTCCCTTCGTGGCGCCGCCTGGAGCGCATCAAGGAACTGACCAGCTTCGTATTCGTGCCACGCCGTGACTGGGAACAGGTGAGTTGGGATGGCGGCGGACGCATGCTCAGCATGGAGCTGTGCGATGTCGATGCCACTTCACTGCGGATGCGGTTACAAGCAGGTGAAGATTGCGCCGAATACTTGCCCGCAGTGGTGAGCCGGGAGATTCGTCAGCGCGGTCTTTACCAGAGCTGAACTTCGGCTCTCGACCGCAAGGCCTGTAACAACGCACTTTTTTCCTGCCAACTTGGTTCACTCTCCAGGATTCCCAAGGCTAGGGAGGTGCGCACATCATCGAGTTCGGTCACCGTGCGCTCGACCACCTGGGCGATGTGGTAGCCGGCACCAGTCTTGATGACGGCGGTAGTTTTACCCGGGGCAAGGTTCTTCAACCCGGCGAAAAAGTCGGGACCGTAGAGACGACCGTTGTAGTTGAGCAACTCTCCGCCGCGGTTCTTGGTTACACGGTCGTGAGAATGTGTGGCGGCAATCGCCGCAAAATCCTCACCCGCATTGATTCGGGCGAGCAGTTCATCGGCCCGGGCCCGGGCCGCGTTGTGAATCTCGGTCATGTCGATGTCGTTGGGCTTGGCTCCGGCCCGAAGTTCGTCGGCACGCAGCACGTTGGGCATGATCACGATATGACGAACGCGTTGCTTGTGCCCATTGGCACCGTACTTGAGTTCGAAAGCCTGGACCAGGCGCTCGTCGGTGACCACGCGGGTGGCTCGCACCAGGCGATCGAGCAGGAGCTCCTTGCGGATTTCCGCTTTGGTCGCGCGCCGGTACATGTCCAGACTCCGTCCATTGCGGCGAAGTTCATCTTCAAAATTACCGGCTCGCGGATTGCTGCGTGCGGCCTGCTCGCGCTGCTCCAAAAGCTCCGTCACTTCCTGGTCTTCAACCACAATCTGGTATTCCACCGCCTCTTCGGCGAGGAGCAATTCACCGATGTATTCCTCCAGGGCGCGATTACCGAAGCGCAAATACAGGAAATCGAGGTATTCCTCCCGGCTGATGAGGCGCTGGTCGAGACGAGCAACCGCATTTGCGGGAAGAGCCACCACCTCAATCGGGTCTTGGCAGGGAATGGGCAGGGCGGCGTGGAGAAGCAGAAGGGAGGTAATCATGGTGAAGAAATCGAGCTTTACTTGCAGGGAAGGGTGGAGAGCAGGACAATGCCCGGCTAACTAGTGGCAGGATAACCTCGGTTAACCATTAGCCGCAACCATTGCCGTGCTGGCTCTCATCTCTGACATCCACTCCAACCTCGATGCGTTGGAGGCGACCTTCCGCGACATCGACACTCAAGGAGTGGACGATGTGGTTTGCCTTGGCGATGTCATCGGTTATGGCGCCTGTCCGCGCGAGGTGGTGCAGTTAATTCGTGAGCGGTGCGGCTTGTGCCTGCTTGGCAATCACGATGCCGCCTTGCTTGATGACCAGTCCGCCTTCGGTTTCAATGACCGGGCTCTGGCGGCGATTGATTTCACCCGAGTCGCGCTTGATCCGGAAAGCGAATGCAACTGGGAAATCTGGGATTGGTTGGGGGAATTGCATGCAGCCGAGAACCTCCGCTACGACGGGGGCGAAGAA
>NVRO01000188.1 GCA_002400895.1 Planctomycetota bacterium | reverse complement strand
TCGTTGCCGGCCTAGCGAGCCATCTTCATGTTCGGTGACCGCCTCTGCATCCCAAGGCAGAGAGAAGGCCGGCCAGCCACAACCAGAATCAAACTTCTCTTCTGATCTGAACAGCAAGCTTTCACAACCGGCGCAAAGGTAGCCTCCGGGCTCGAAGTACTTGTCGTACTTTCCGCTGAATGGTGCTTCGGTGCCAGCCTCGCGCAAGATGTGGTATTGCTCCGAGGACAAGGTTTCTCGCCAGTTCACGTCGTCATTGGTCATGGTCTTGGATTGCGGGGATGCCGAGGTGGTTGATAGATGTTCGCCAAATGAGGAAGAGCATGCTCCCGCCAGGAGACTTGTCAACAGCAGGCAGATTGAAATCCTCATGTCTCCATTCTATATGGTTGGAATCAGCTAGTTTCAAGATTCAATCTTATCCGCCCCAACCTGGCTCCTGGGCACTCTGATGTCTTCGACAAGCTGCTGGATGGCCGCCGAAGGTGGCGAACCGAACCTTCTCATGATGTTGGCCACGGAGAAATTGACCAGCATGCCAATGGTGCCAATACCCTGGGGCGAGATTCCAAGCAACCAATGTTCCGCACTATCCAACTCCGGGTGCAGAAATTTGAACCACAAAATATATGCAGAGGTAAAGACGATTCCGCTCACCATTCCACAAATGGCGCCGGTGCGGTTCATGCGCACACTGAAAATGCCCATGATCAGCACCGGGAAGAAAGAAGATGCTGCAAGACCAAAGGCAAATGCGACCACTTCGACCACAAAACCGGGTGGATGGATGCCGAACCACCCGGCCATCAGCACTGCCGCGCCGACGCTGATTCTGGCTGCCAAAAGCTCTCCACGTTCAGAGATGTTTGGGCGCAAACATCGCTTCAATAAATCGTGGCTGACGGAAGTTGAAACCACCAACAGCAGACCGGCCGCAGTGGAAAGAGCTGCGGCCAAAGCACCAGCAGCAACCAGACCAACAACCCAGTCCGGCAAACCGGCAATTTCAGGATTGGCAAGCACCATTATGTCCTTGTTGACATAAAGCTCGTTTTGAATCGGTGATGCCGAACCAACGTATTGAATCAAGCCGTCCCCGTTGTGATCCTCAAACTTGAGCAGTCCGGTTGCTTCCCATTTACTGAACCACTCCGGCATGTCGGTGTAGGATTGATTCTTTACCGTCATCAGCAAGTTGGTGCGGGAGAAAGCAGCGACAGCTGGCGCAGCGGTGTAGAGAAGAGCGATAAAAAGCAATGCCCAACCGACACTGCGGCGGGCATCCCTTACTTTGGGAACCGTATAGAAGCGAACAATAACGTGCGGAAGACCCGCGGTTCCGACCATCAGGGCAGCGGTAATCGCGAGGACATCAATCATCCCGCGAGTGCCGTCGGTGTAGGAGGCAAACCCCAATTCCTGGTGCAAGCTGTTCAGTTTTTCCAACAGCGGAGTTCCGCCATCGACCAGGTTTCCGCCAAGCCCGAGTTGGGGCAGGGGATTGCCAACCATCTGAATTGAGAGAAAAATCGCCGGCACCAAGTAGGCGAAAATCAACACACAGTATTGCGCGACTTGGGTGTAGGTAATCCCTTTCATCCCCCCCATCACTGCATAGAAAAACACAATCCCCATGCCGATGCCGACCCCGGTTGTAGTCGGGACCTCAAGGAATCTGGAGAGGACAATGCCCACGCCCTGCATTTGTCCGCTGACATAAGTGAAGGAAACGAAGATGGCACAAACAACGGCAACCACCCGGGCAGTGGAAGACTCGTAACGGTCACCGACAAAATCTGGAATGGTGAACTTCCCGAACTTGCGCAGATAAGGAGCAAGCAGAAGTGCCAATAAGACATACCCGCCAGTCCAGCCCATCAGGTAAACCGAACCGTCGTAACCGGCAAGTGAAATCGCACCAGCCATCGAAATGAAGGAAGCGGCGCTCATCCAGTCCGCCGCAGTCGCCATGCCGTTTAAAATCGGATGGACGCCTGCCCCGGCAATGTAGAACTCCCTGGTATTGGCTGCCCGGCTCCAAACAGCCACTCCTATATACAGCGCAAATGAAAGGGCAACGAGAGTGAAGGTCCAAGCTTGTACGTCCACGGCTATTCCTCATCCACTCCGAAATCACGATCAATCTTGTTCATTTTTCGGGCGTAGTAAAAAACCAGGACGACAAACACCAGTATCGATCCTTGCTGCGCAAACCAGAAACCCAAGGGGAATCCACTCCCCAATAAATGCCACTGGTCAAGCCAGTGGTGGAGCAGAATCCCGCAACCAAACGACACCAGCGCCCAAATCAACAACAGTGAGAGCACCAGGCGAACATTCCTCTGCCAATAAGACCTCCGTTGTTGCGGTGACAGGCCGCCGGGTGCCGAATCGGGTGGTGAACTGTCAGCTGGCGGAGTTGGGAGGTGGTTGTCACTCATACGAGGGAATAACTTAACCGCGCAGAAGCAGGGATGAAATCCCCCCCCATCTCGATGGCACGACGCCACAATATAGAAATGCGAATTCTCACCTGCCTATTACTTCTGGTTACGGCCTGCACAACCGCCACTGCACAAAACACGGAAACCGCTCAGCGCAAGAATTTCAAATCACCAATGACGGTGGACGCTACCGTCCCCGAATTGTGTGCCCAATATGCCGAAGACAAGTCGGCACTTGAACGCTTGCTTCCTTTTGCAATGTCTGACTTGCGACTTGAGCAGATGGGAAGATTGCACTCGGATTGGATTAGCCGACTTGAGGCCGTCAATTTCAGTCAGCTTCCTCGCCGCCAACAGATTGACTGGCTGGCACTTTACAACAAGGCCAAGCACGACTTCATCAATATCGAAACCACTCGCCAGCGCGAACATGAAGTAGCTGAATTTTTGCCCTTTACCCCGCCCCTGGTCGAGTTGCTCGAGGCGCGTGCCAACCGCAAGCAGGTTGATGCGGCGAAAGTTGCCGACATTTTCCACCAGGCCAGCTTGGGCCTTGATGATGCCAAGGAAAAGCTGTCAGAAACAACAACATCAGGGTCAGTGGCACGCCGCGCTAAAAAGAAATTGAAATCCATCAGCAGCGCATTGGAGAACTTCTACCGGTTCAGAGATGGCTATGACCCGGCATTCGGATGGTGGTGCCAAAAACCATGGGAACAGTTGAAGGAGAACATGAACGACTATGGTCCCTGGCTTGAGCGCGAACTTGGTGACCTCGACCCCGACGACAAGGATGCCCTGATTGGCGACCCGATCGGGCGCGAAGCCCTGCTCAACGAACTGGCATTCGAGCGAATTCCTTACGCTCCGGGGGAACTGATCCAGATTGCAGAAAAGGAGCTGGCCTGGTGTAACCAGCGTAGAGTGAGTGCAGCCGAGCGAATGGGGCTTGGCGATGATTGGAAGGCAGCTCAAGCTGCCGCCAAGGACTTGCATGTTGAGCCTGGCGACCAACCTGAAATGATTCTCCAACTCGCCGAAGAAGCGGTGGCTTTCCTCGAGACCAACGACCTCGTCAGTATTCCGGACATGGTCAAGAAATCATGGCGAATGGAAATGATGTCGCCAGCACGACAAATGATCAGCCCCTACTTCACTGGTGGTGAAGTAATTTCAATCGCCTTCCCGACTGACGGCATGAGCCACGAAGCAAAGTTGCAGTCGATGCGTGGCAATAACCAACCCTATTCCCACGCAACCGTTCATCATGAGTTGATTCCGGGTCACCACCTGCAAGGCTTCATGGCAAAACGCTGGAACCCGCATCGCCGGATGTTCTACACCCCCTTCCTGGTCGAAGGATGGGCGCTTTATTGGGAATTACAGTTATGGGATTGGGGCTTTGCGAAAACTCCGGAAGAGGAAATCGGCATGCTTTTCTGGCGCTCGCATCGCTGTGCTCGCATCATTTTCTCACTCAACTTTCACCTCGGCAACTGGAGCCCACAAGAGTGTGTCGACTTCCTGGTCGAAACCGTAGGTCATGAACTCCGTAATGCAGAAGCCGAAGTGCGGCGCTCCATCCAGGGCGGATATGGCCCGCTTTATCAGTGCGCATACATGCTCGGCGGGATGCAGCTACGCTCCCTCTATAAGGAACTGGTGGAACAGGGAGGATGGAACAAGCGCGATTTCCACGATGCGGTTCTGCACCAGGGCCCAATCCCTGTCGACCTCATTCGCGCAGCGTTGGGCAATCAAGAATTAAGTGCCAACTTCCCGGCGGACTGGCGCTTTAACGACTAAGCATCGGGGCAGGCTGAGTTAACCGCGAGCATCAAGCGCATCACGCAGACTGGCGAGCCCCTCCAGGCTACCGACATCATGCCAAGCCCCTTGCAGAGGAGTGCTGCGCAATCGGTGATGTTCACAAACCCAGGCGAGAAAGTGTCCGGGAGCATCCGGATTGCCATCCTGATCCAGATATTTTGCGACCCATTGAGGCAATTCTTTGGGGAAGAAATAAACCGCAATAGCGCTCCAAACAGACTCCGCCACCATCGGCTTTTCGCGGAACCGAGTGACAGTTCCATCGGTATTAAACAGCACTTCGGAGTAACGACCGCCCGGCACCGGTTCCGGCACCTGCCGCACCACCACTAAGGGGCGTTCCGGGTTCTGTTCGAAAGCCCGGCGACAAGAAGAAAAACCCTGCTCCAGCCAATTATCGCCAGCTACCACCAAGTAACCATTTTCCCCGTCGCCGTGCACACTTGACAGTAGCAACTGGAGGTCGGCAACTGCTCCGCGCGCTTGCGAATCTTGCTCTGCATCATTTGACACAACTTGAACCGGCACCGGCTGCTCACTTGCCCAGCGGGTGAAATCCTCAACAAAGCGAGCATTGCAAACCACCGTCACCGCCTCCAGTTCACCGCTATCCAAAGCTTGCCGGAGCAACCTCGAAGCCAGCAATTCACCGCCGACCTCAAGCAAAGGCTTGGCGCAGTCGCTGGTTAATGGGTACATCCGGGTGGCGAAGCCGGCCGCCAAAAGGCATAGTCTCATGCG
>NVRO01000187.1 GCA_002400895.1 Planctomycetota bacterium | reverse complement strand
CAACCAATCCCGGCACGATGACCTGCTCACCAAGTTCAACCACTTCAATCAACGGTGGCAACTCATCGGCAGTCAAGGCCAAACCGGTGACCTTGCCATTGGCAACCAACAGCCAGGCATCCTTGGCCGGAGCGGCATCGGGCTTGGTGAAAATATGGGCGGCGTGGTACGCCATCTGCGCAGCAGGTGCGGTTTGCGGCAAACGTGCTCTTGCATCAAGATCCCGTTCCGGCCCCCCCACCAACAGCGCCGCACCCGCGCCAAGCAAGGCCAGTATTCCAATCAGAAAATACTTCACTTGAGACCACCCTCCAGTAGCCGCTGCAGACGCTCGTCGGTGGCACGGTCATAAACCCGAGCACCCCGCACCCACACCCCTAGCACTTTGCTGGTTTGGGCAAGAGGGTCACCATTGAGAAGGACGAAGCTGCCGTCAAAGCCGGGGGCGATTTTTCCAACTTGTTGTTCCAAACCCCAGGCGCGGGCTGCTGCGGTAGTGACGGCAGCCATCGCCTCGGAACGGGACATCCCTTCGCGGATGCAGGTTGCCGCCTGGTAGGAAAGACGATCCGGGCCAAGCCTCGATTTATTGGAGCCGATGGCAACCGCAACGCCGGCTTCCAACAATTTGACCGGTGCAAAGATTCGCTCTTCCTCAAGGGTTACCGGGTCAATGTTGATATCCCAAAGCGACCCGCTCAGGACCACCGGGCGACCGGTCTCTTGCAACATTTCAGCGCCACGCCATGCCGGGGCCGTAACCACAAAGACAGTTTGATCGGTCAACTCCCACTTCGCCAGCCAACTGATGGCGTGATCGATATCGGTAGCTGTAGGCGCGTATACCCATAAACGATAATCACCATTCAGCAACTTGACCATGTCGCGGTCGGTTTCACTGACATCTTCCTCACTAATCAAAGCCTTGCCGGGGTAGTCTTCGCCGAAGGTCACAAACCCGGGACGATTGTCGACTCCATCACCATCGTCCGATTTGTCCTTGATATCGTCGCCTGCGGCACGAAGTTCTTCATCGCGCGCACCACCATCGAGCAGAGCCTGGCCCTTTTGCTCCAGCTTCAGTTCCAGCGTGGCAACGGCATCGCGTAGTTCGGCCAATTGGGCAGCGCGACTCCAACGCCGCTTCGGACCAAAGGCTACTTTCATGCCCATCTGAGCGGACACCGTCATCGCCTCGACGGTCATCCCGTGGGGAGCAACAACCCGGCCGCGACCGCCAATCACGCAGTTGTTACCGGGGATTACGCCGATGGCAACGGTGCCTCCACGCAACTCATCTTCATAGAAAAAGGCAACCGGATCGATCGAATCCTTAACGTCAAGAAATGGCGCGATTGGCACGTTCTCGTTGGCACGATCGGTGCCGCTACTGGTATGTGCCTCGCAAAATCCGGGGAACAAGGTGGCGTCGGGGAACTCGCGCAACAGCACATCAAAGGGCAAGTCAATATCATTGCCGACCTGGGTGATGCGACCATTTTCCACCAATACGGTGGCATCTTCGAGCACTTTGCCATCGTTGGTGATTAATGTGCCGACCCGAAGGGCGACGGATTCCTGCGCGGTCAAGCCGACGCAGAGAAGAAGGAGAGCGGAAAATGTAGTGAGAATGCGCATGGTCAGATGATTCACTTAACGGAGCGGTGGTCGACCGCGACGCGGCCATCAACAATGACGAGGATTGGGTTGGAATCGGCGGCGAGCGGGTCGCCGGACCAAAGCACCAAGTCGGCAGACTTGCCAGCTTCAATCGAACCGAGATGGTCACCGACTCCGCAAATACGAGCGGCAATCGAAGTGCAGGCCTTGATTGCCTGGGCCGGATCCATACCCCAGCGCACTGCCAGGCGCGCCTGGTGAATCACGCTGGATTCAGTTGCCGGGTAGTCATGGACTTCGGCCCCGCCAAAGGCGACAATTACCCCGGCGGAGGACAAAAGATGCGGGTTGGCTGGAGTGGTGCGTCCACTCGAACCGGCGCGCCCAAAGCGCATGCCGGTAGCAGCTGAAGTAGCTGCTTCACCAGCAGCGAGCAGCAACAAGTCGCGACCGGCATCACTCAACTGGTACAAGCCTGTGCCTTCCCGGTCTTCTTCGAGGTGTTCGTGCTCGCAACACACCGGCGGAGGAAATGTAGCGGCGCGCAATTCTTCCAGACTGGGTCCGGTGCTGACCGCACGTTGGCGAATATCCCAAGCCGGCCCGAGAGCCACGGCAACGCCCGGGTCAAGCAGTAACTCGGCGGCAATGTGCGCTTCGGTCGCTTCCTCGATTACCAGGTAGGGAATTTGAAACTCATCCCGAAAACGCAAAGCGGTCTGCACATCATGGGCGCGGCGCGCCTGCACCCGAACTGTAATCCGACCTTCGAGCGCGTCGACCAGGACGTCGAGTTCGGCATCGCCACTACCACCAGCTTGGCGATAAGCCAAGGCACGGTGAAACTCCCGGCGCAGAATCCAGGTCACCCCCATCCTGGTAGTCGGGCGACGCGTATTAATGTCATTCGGCTGCCCCCAGGGTGCATGGTTGGAAACACTCGGGTCCCGACCAAGCGATACCTTCAATGCTTCACTGCCGGGAATGACCCGCGCCGCGGTATCGGCAGCAGCGAACAAATCGGATGGCTGACCACCCCAGGTCTTGACCATGGTGCCAAGTCCGCCAATCACATTGAGCGAATCCGGGGTGATGAAGGCGGCAGTCACACCTTCGCCCAAAGCGCGACCAAAAGCGGGTGAATCAAGGTCGGCGACCTCGGCCAATCTTGCGGCGGGAGTACTTTCACTGCGCTGCTCGGCGGTGGCTGCATGCACCCCCATGTAGGAAAAGGCATCGACCAATCCGGGAGTGATGACCGCCCCGTCCAGGTGCAACGCACCCTTGGGAGCAGAACCAACACTTACGGAAAGGATGCGACCGTCTTCCACCACCACAATGGCGTTATGGATAATGCTGCCGTTTCCGTCGTGCAACAAGTCGGCGGCGATGGTCAGTTGCTCGCTTTGAGCAAAGGTCAGCAAGGCAAGGGCAATCGGGGCAAGAATCATTGCTTTATCTCCACTGGGGCAGCAGACCATACGGTGTTGCCGCCTATCATCACCGCTTTCGGATGAGCACTGGCATCGAGCGGGTGAGCGCTCCACAACACCAGGTCGGCACGAGCACCGGGTTTAAGGACACCGACCTTGTCGCCATAGCCGGCCAGCACGGAGGCGTTTGAAGTTATCGCACGCATTGCCGCAGCAATGTCGCCGGTGGCGCGGGCAAAGGTAATCGCACTCTGGCGCAAATCGTCGGAACTCTGCCACGAGTTACCGAGACCGGAGCCAAAAGCGAATTCAACACCGGCAGCATGCAAACGACGCCAGGTTTCGAGGGTGCGGGAGTTGAAATTGCCCTCATTCATAACCGGGAAACCACAGACCTCATTGCCGGCGATTAGTTGTCCACCGTAGCTGGCAGGGTCACCCGCACACAAAAAGTTGAGTTGAAAGCCATGCTTGGCGGACATCGCCAGCAGAACTTTTGCAACTTCGGCGCTGTCCACCCAAGCGACAACACCATGTTCACTCAAGCCGACAACTTGTGGCAATTCGGAACGCAGACCGGCGAGCACTCCGGGGAGCGCTGATGGGCCACCCTCACGGCTGTCAAACGGGCCGGAAAAAGCTCCGACCACCTGGCGCGACTTTCCGAGCAGCTCGCTGGCATCACCGGCAACAAAACTCCAACCAGCGAGCAAGTGAATCGGGTCACCCTCATCTGCACCACCGGCAAGAGTCGCGAGCGGCTGGGCAACAATATGACTCGCGGTAACTCCGGCAGCAAGACGATGTTGCCAGATGTCGTCATCGTCGCGCAGACAATCCCGGACCAGCAGATCCGGGGTCATTGCCCGCGAAGCCTCGTACGGCATTTCCACTCCACCAATGGTGAAAGCATCGACCAGACCGGGTGACAACACACCTTCCAACTCGACCACGGTAGCGTTGGGAGGTAGCGGAATGTTCTTGCCAACCGCCAGAACTTTATCGCCACGCATGAGCACCGCCGAGCCTACCTCCAACTCACCCTTGGCGGTGATGATGGCGTCGGGACGAAGAACCACCAAACCGGCGCTTGGTTCTTCACCACTATCTATGAGCAGCGGCAAGACAAGAAAACTGAGAGAAAGCAACATCAGCGGTCAAAACCGGAGTCGGCGCGGAAAACGCGGAAAGTGGCACTGGCATTGAAGGGGCCAGATCCTTGAAAGTTAATCAGATCGGCGGCGACGCCAACCTTGAGGTCGCCATGGGTGGCGTCGAGTCCCGCTATTTCTGCCGGGATTGAAGTCAATGAGGCCCACACCACTTGCGGGTCAAGTCCGGCCGCAACCAGGTCGCCGGCGCGGCTCAAAATGGAGACGGCGGTTCCGTCACTCCCACCGGAAGCCAGAGCAACGGTTACTTCAGCGTCAGTCAATGCCTGATAGCGAATGGCCAATCGCCGTTCAGGGTGGGTTGAGCCGTGGTCACCACTTGCGGCCAGGACCACCGGCACATTTGCGGCGGCGACTTCATCAGCAATCAAATCAATATATTCTTTTTCCCATGTTATGTGCGAAGCGGTAATGTCAGACCATTTTTTTTCACCTATTAGAGCCTTATAAACATTATCAGGACCTGCATAGCTGTTAAGGTACATTCCTCCAATATGTTCGTGAGTTGGTTGCCAACCAGTTGAACCATAAGAAAAAACATGCATTCCTTTAGATTGGATAGCTTTAGCTAAGGATTCATACTCAGTAAGATTTGTTGGAATACTCCAACCATTTTCTTCAAACAAAGTTTTATTATAAAGCATAATCATTGTTTCGTATGTCTTTGGTGCTGAAAAAAATTCACGCCGGCAAAATGCCGCCGCGGCTGAAGGTGGTAACCGCCAGCGTGAAGCCGATGATCGCCCCGAACGCCGGGAAGCGGAACAGGCGGTGCTGTGGCACATACTCGCCGAAAGCGGAGCATACCAATAAGAAGTGGAGATACGCCAAAGTGATTGGCAACAGATGCTGCGCCACCTACAAATT
>NVRO01000186.1 GCA_002400895.1 Planctomycetota bacterium | reverse complement strand
TCTTTAATGATGGTATGAGCAGCATCAGCACTTCTGCCAGCAGTTGTGTATCCACCAGTTTGTTTTGCTTGCTGTGGTTTTGATCCGAGGTGTGCCACCGCTGCTATGCCAGCATTACAAATTGCCGCAAATCGATCTACCCAATTTCCGTCAACTTCTAACTTGACTGCATCAGCGTTTCCCTCTGTCATGAACCTGCCAGCATTACTGATAGCAGACGCCTCGTCGACTTGATAACTCAAGAAGGGCATGTCTCCCATGACAAACACATGAGGTGCTCCCCGTTTCACGCCAGCGGTGAGCGTAATCAGAAAATCGAGAGGTGCGTGTATCGTGCTGTCATATCCGAGAATCATTTCAGCCGCAGTGCCACCCACAAGCATTGTCGGGAGCCCCGCTTCTGCCATCCAACGAGCAGTTGTCGCGTCGAGATGAAGAAGTAATGACTCACCGCATCGCTGAAATTACTTGGCGTTCTGCCAGGAAAATTGGCCTGAAGCTCGAACCAGGATTGTTACAGCAGGCCATGGAAGACTATGACGATCCGGCATTCCCTGCCGAGAGTTTGGCCGGGGCAGTCGCCGAGTGGATGGAGCTTGAACTTCAACCCGTTGCACCAGAAGGAGTCGGGACTGGTCAAAATAAGGGTCGCCGGCAGATTTTCCCGGATTTCAAATCGATGATGCTGGGCGGAGAATTCGGACCATTGTGGGAAGATCAATTGGTAAAAAAATTCGGCGATAATCAAGCCGTCGAAGATTGGGGCGAAGCTGTTGGTGCTCGCATGTTCGGAGTGTTCGGGCCGGACTTGTCCGGGTTTTCCGAAAATCCATATCGGATAACTCTGCGGGTGGAAATGCCGGGAGTGTTGTTGAAGAGCAATGGATATCTAAGCCATTCCAACCGCTCCTTTATTGAAATTCTCCCGGAACACATTTACCCGAGCGGTGCCGGCATCGCCCTGGAATCGATTTCCTGGAATCTGGGAAAACTGGCGGCCTTACCCGGAAGCAGGATTGAGCCCACCAATGAGGACGCCCTGCACTTTGAATCCATCGTTGGCGGTGAACAGGGTAAGCCGGACCTCCTAGTCTTGGAGGCACTGAATCAATGCATTGCAACATGGTCGCTTGAACCCTTGAAGTATTTGTACCAACCATTGCCGGTAGATGGTGGGTCTCCTGAGATTGCCAAGGGTGCGGCTGATCGGGCACGCAAGCTGGTGCAGTGGTTGGATGGGAGCGACAGCTGAACAAAGGCTCCACATCAAAGGGGATTCTTGCACTGACCGGCCCGTTAGTGGTCTCGTTCTGGTTGCGTTCAGCATTTGGCTGGGTTGACCCGTTCTTTGCTGCCAACTTGCATGATGAACTCGGCAATTTGATAGGCGACCCGTCGATGGCGGCAATCGGTCTCACCCTGCCATTCGAGTTCCTGATGATTGCTTGTTGGGTGGGCACCTCAAACGGCTTGACCTCACGGCTTGCCAGTGCCATGGCTGCCGGTGAGAACGCCAAAGTCGAGCAACTTAAAGTGGCTGCGCGGAAGATTACGTGGATTATGAATGCCGTCTTCTTGTTGATGGCAACGGCAATCTGGTATTTTGCGCCGCGGCTTGGCTTGAACGCCATTGTTGCCAGGCAGTTTCAGATTTATGCCACCGTAGTGGTTGCCGGCACCGCTTTCACTTCGTTCTGGTCGATTTTGCCAGATTCCATTGTCAAGGCACATCACGACACCCGCACCACCATGTGGGCGGGGATTTTGTCTGCTTCTCTCAATGTCGCTCTCAATACCCTGTTCACCTTCGTGCTGGGGATGGGTATTTTCGGCATCGCTTTTTCTACCGTGCTGGGGCGACTTTCCGGCCTGGCCTATGCAACTATTCGAGCTCATGCCCACGAACGGCAACGCATGGGTGGGGACTCCGCAAAGGGAGGCGATTTGTACACTTATCCAATGCGCGCCATCCTTGGCATTGCAGTTCCAAGTGGGTTGGGTTATGTGCTGCTGGCGATCGAATCCCAGCTCATCAACTGGATTCTGGTACGGATGCCGGATTCCACCTCGCAGCTTGCGGCCTGGTCAATCTTCGATCGTTCGGCACGATTTCTGGCAATGCCGTTGATTGCCGCCAGTGTCGCGATGTTGCCATTGGTGGCGCGCCGCTCTGGTGGTGGCGACTATGCGGGCATTCGCCGCGAACTGGTTACCAGTTTGCGGGCGAGTGCGCTTTATGTTGGCTTTCTGGTCTGGCCGGTGGCAGTTTTGTTGGCTCCCCATGTTGCCCATTGGCTTTCCGGTGAGGAGGCCACCAAAGTCGCCGCAATGAGTGCCATGCGGATGTTGCCGTTGGCGGTTCTGGCAATGATTCCAGTCCTGCTGTTACGCGCTGTTTGTGATGGCCTGCAACGCCCACGACCGGCATTGGTTATCGCCCTGGTACGTACTTTCGTCTTCGTCGTTCCCTTGTGCTACTTGGGTATACAGCAAGCAACCCAGCACGGTTATCAACCGGTACTGGGTGCTGTATTTGGTCTGACTATTGGGGTAGCGGCGTCTTCGTTGTTGGCCGTAGTTGCCGTTCGTCAGCTCAGGATTCTGAGGCCGTAGGTTTCTTGGCTTTGGAAGCTTTTTTGGATGATTCCTTCGGCAGGATGGCAGAGAAACCGAGCGTTTCCTGGCCTTCTTCCCATGTCATTTCCACTAGCGAGCCCGGTGGCAAGTTGCCTTTGAGCAATTCTTCGGCGAGGGCGTCCTCGACAAAGCGTTCAATCGTGCGGCGCAATGGGCGTGCTCCTGCTGTGTGGTGATCCCCCTTCTCAATCAGGAAATCTCGGGCCTTGTCCGACAAGTGCAACACCAACTGTTTGGAAGCTATGCGCTGTTCGACTTTTGCCAACTCAAGATCGATGATGCGATAGAGGTCGGACGTGCCGAGGGCGTTGAAGGAAACTATTTCATCCAGACGGTTCAGGAATTCCGGGCGGAAGAAGCGGTGGACTTCCTCCATTATGCCGGCTTCGATCCGCTCGGCGGTTTGTTCGTCCGAAACAGTGAAACCAACTCCGCCGCCCTCACGAATGAGGTGGGCGCCGATATTGGAAGTCATGATGATGATGGTGTTCCGGAAGTCGACTTTCCGTCCCAGTGAGTCAACCAGGCGACCCTCTTCCATGATCTGCAACAGCATGTTGAAGACATCGGGGTGCGCCTTTTCGACCTCGTCAAGCAATATGACGGAGTAGGGGCGGCGTCGTACTTTTTCAGTCAACTGGCCACCTTCGTCGTAACCGACGTATCCGGGTGGCGAGCCGACCAGGCGAGAAGCGTTGTGCTTCTCCATGTAATCGGACATGTCGAAGACCAGCAGAGATTCTTCGTCGCCAAACATGAACTTGGCGAGTTGTTTGGACAGCAAGGTCTTGCCGACCCCGCTGGGACCCAGGAACAAGAACGAGCCGGCGGGACGATTCGGATCCTTGAGGCCGGAGCGTGAACGTCGTACTGCTTTGGAAATCGCAGTAATGGCTCGCTGCTGGTTAATAACGGTGAGGCCGAGTTCGTCTTCCATTTGCAGCAGCCGATTAGCTTCCTCTTTACCGAGGTTGGTGATTGGCACTCCAGTCATTTTGGAGATTGTTTCGGCAATGATTTCGTGGTCGACAATCGCTCGGGTTTCATTACTACCCTCAGAATCACGCCAGTCGGCCAGCAGTTCCTCGCGCTTAGTCCGCAGTTTGTAAGCCTGGTCTCGCAGCTTGGAAGCCTTTTCAAATTCCTGATTGCGAACTGCTTCTTCCTTCTGCTTGTCCACCGCGGAAATTTCGCGGTCGAGTTCGCTGGTGTCAGGCGGTGGGGTCATGGTCTGCAACCGCAGGCGGGCCCCAGCTTCATCGATGACGTCGATTGCCTTGTCCGGCAAGAAGCGGCCGTTGATGTACTTGATTGACAAGTCGACGGCGGATTCGAGGGCCTGGGAGGTGTAAGACACCTTGTGGTGGTCCTCGTAGCGTTCCTTGAGTCCATTGAGAATGTCAACGGTGTCATCGCGGGAAGGCGGATCTACCATTACCGATTGAAAGCGACGTTCGAGCGCACCATCTTTTTCGATGAACTCGCGGTACTCGTCGAGGGTGGTGGCACCAATGCACTGAATCTCGCCACGGGATAGTGCTGGCTTGAGCACGTTGGAGGCGTCGATGGCACCTTCAGCACCACCTGCTCCGACCAGGGTGTGGAGTTCGTCGATGAACAGAATGACATTTTTGCTGCGCCTGACTTCTGTCATTACCGCCTTTATTCGTTCTTCAAACTGACCGCGGTACTTGGTGCCGGCGACCAGCATTGCGAGGTCAAGCACCACGATGCGGCGTCCGCGCAACACTTCAGGGATATTGCCGGTGATGATTTGCTGAGCCAGACCTTCGACAATGGCAGTTTTGCCGACCCCGGGCTCACCCAGTAGCACCGGGTTGTTTTTGGTGCGGCGGGAAAGGACTTGCACTACCCGTTCGATTTCATCGGCACGACCGATGACCGGATCCAGTTCGTTGTTCTTGGCGCGTTCGGTCAAATCGCGACCAAAAGAATCAAGGGCCGGAGTCTTCGACTTGCCTTTGGGAGAGAGTTGATGCTCGCCGTCCATGTCCTCCATGGTTTCCTCGTCATCCTCGCTGCTCGGCGGGCCGCCGAGGAAATCAATGGTCACTTCCCGTACCTCTTCAAGTTTTACCCCGAGGGCCAGCAACACGTGTGCTGCAATCCCTTCCTGTTCGCGCAATAGCGCCAAAAGAAGGTGTTCGGTACCGATGTAGTTGTGCCCCAGTTCACCTGCTTCTTCAAGCGCAAGCTCGACAACTTTCTTGGCACGTGGAGTAAAGGGGATTTGGACGGAAGGTTCGTGAGCAGGTCCGGCCTTGACAATCTTTTCGACCTCGCGGCGAATCTTGTCGAGGTCGACGTTCATTGACTTCAAGACGTTGGCAGCGACGCCTTGTCCCTCCTGAATCAATCCGAGCAGAATGTGCTCGGTGCCAATGTACTCATGATGGAAGCGTTGGGCTTCGCGGCGGGCGAATCCCATCACTTTGCGGGCTCTTTCGGTGAATCTGTCAAACATGGTTAGTAGGCACTAGGCTGTCCTTCATCGGACAACCAGCCCTGAAAGCATGAGCAAATCGGCTCAAAA
>NVRO01000185.1 GCA_002400895.1 Planctomycetota bacterium | reverse complement strand
CGATGGATTTGCCGACCTGGTGGTGGGTGCCGAAGGTGCATCCTCGGGCGGAATCAATAGTGCCGGTGCCGCCTATGTTTATTCCGGGGTGGATGGATCTTTGCTCCATCAATGGAACGGGGGCAGTGCTGGTGATTTATTCGGCCACTCGGTCTCCGCTGCAGGAGATGTCAACGGCGATGGTTTGTCCGATTTGATTGTGGGGGCTTGTGGGGTAGACCATCCGTTCCGTCCGGTGCCCGTGGCCACGAGTCGGTTCAATGCCGGCTCCGCTTATGTTTATTCCGGTGCCGACGGTGCCATGCTTCATCAATGGGACGGCGGTGGAGCGGAGGACCATTTCGGTTGGTCGGTCTCCGGAGCAGGAGATGTCAACGGCGATAGTTTCGCCGATTTGATTGTTGGCGCTTGCAACGTCAATCGCAATGCTGCCGGATCATCCCATGTTTTTTCCGGAGCCGATGGTTCCATTCTCCACCAATGGTATGGCGGCAAAGCAGGTGACTTTTTTGGCGGTTCAGTTTCCGGCGCCGGGGATATCAACGGTGATGGTTTTGCCGACCTGTTTGTGGGTGCGGAGGGAGCAGACCCCGGCGGAAAATCAGGTGCCGGCTCAGCGTTTGTTTTTTCTGGTGTTCAACCGAGACTTTCCATCAGCAATCTTGTCGCCGGGCAAACTGCGGTGGTTGACATGGATAATTGCACCCCCGGTGGCAGGGTGTATCTGGTGTGGTCGGTAGCCGGTGGCGGACCGGTCAATACCCCGTACGGAACTGGACATGTGAGTCCTCCATACGCACTCATACAACTGACCACCGATGGCAACGGCCACGCCGGATTGAGTCAGTCGGTACCGGCCGGTGCATCAGGCTTGAACATCTGGTTCCACGGTGTGGACATTGGTTCTTCCACTCTCCTCAATCCTCTGGCGCTGACGGTTCAGTAGTGACCGCCCTTTGCCGGCGCAGAGCAGCAAGCAGTAACGGACTCATCCCCTAGGCAAAAAGACCGAGGGGTGTTTAAAGGGTGTGGATTTCAGTTTTGTAGGCAACTAACAGACAAATCTCTCCTACCCTGTTCTCCTCTCATGGAATCCGAAGCACGCATCCTTTATGTTGCCGATCCGATGTGTTCCTGGTGCTGGGGTTTTGCCCCGGTACTTGCACACCTCGAAGCCAGCTTTCCTGATACCCGCGTGCAGATTGTGCTGGGTGGTCTGGCGCCGGACTCGGCGGAGCCGATGGAGCCGGATGTGCGCGCCTATGTACAAAAGGCCTGGCGTGATGTCGCTGCGCGCACCGGGGCGGAATTCAATTTCGACTTCTGGGAGAAATGTGCCCCGCGTCGCTCGACCTGGCCGGCGTGTCGCGCAGTAGTGGTTGCCCGCCGCTTTGATTTGGAGCGGGCCATGTTTGCAGCGATTCAGGATGGGTATTATTTGCAAGCCCAAAACCCTTCTGATGAGGACACTCTGGCTAACCTTGCCGCAACTCTCGGAATGGATCAGGAAGGTTTTTTACAGGAGTTGGGTGCGTCGCAAACTCAAATGGAACTGGAGGCCGATTTCGAATTACGCCGAAGCCTCGGTGCAACCAGCTTTCCAAGCCTTGGCGTTTCCTTTCAGGGTCGGATGGAACTCCTGCACAGTGGTTGGTGCAACCGTGAGGAAGTGGAAAAAATGTGGAAACGATGGCGGGACAATTCTGATTTCAGAAATGCCTGACCAAGGCACATCCTTCTAGTGCTGGTCCAACCACAAGAAGCGCAAGTCACCCACAAAATATTCGGACAAGTGGGAGGTATTCCCGGTCTCGATTCTCCACTTCAAATATGCCGCCTGGTGTTCACGCGTCTTCCACTCTTCATAAAGCCAAACCCGGTCAGCATCTTCTGCAGTGGTCCAAACGGTAACACCGAGACATCCAGCAAACGCCCGAGTGTCTACCAGAATCTTGTTGAGAGCATCAATGAACTCACTTCGTTTGTCGGCTTGAATGGGGAATTCAACAATCATCTTCTCGGCCACAACCCGAGGAGGGGTGGCGCAGCCTACAAGCACCAGGAAGACAAGAGCAGGAATGGGTAGAGAAAATCGCATGGGATGGATTTTAGCCACCCCCCTCAATACTGTAGAGAAGGGAGAAATTCCCAGTGCCGGAGCACGAATTTTGATTTATTATTTATCAAGAATGAGAAATGCGCTCCCTCTGCTTGCGGTATTGTTGTCAACGACATTAATGCCTGCCCAAATCATGACTATTCAATGAGAAACATGATTGGAAAACGCCTGACCAGCATCTTTGTGGCAATCGTCCTCTTGTGCTCGCAGGCTTGGGCAACCTGGTCGATTGTTGTTGTCGACCTTGCCACCGGTGAAGTCGCAGTGGTCACTGCAACCTGTTTGACCAATTTTGATTTGCGTGAATACGTCCCGGTTTTGGTTCCTGGCTACGGAGCCGGTGCCCATCAATCAGCGGTTGATGTTTACGGAACAAACCGACTTATCAACTGGCAGCTTTTGCAAACCGGTACCCCGGTAAGCGAGATTCTTCAGATAATCAAGGACCAGGACCTGACCAAGCACTTTCGCCAAATCGGAATTGTTTCCTTGCGCGGAGATGCCGTCACTTTTACTGGCCCTTTTACTGGTGATTGGGGTGGGGGTAGCACCGGGCGAGTGGGTTCTCTGGTCTACGCAATCCAGGGCAACGGGCTCGCCGGTCAACGCGTGGTAACCATGTGCGAAGCCGCTTTGCGTGGTTCTACCGGTCCTCTTCCGGAACGTCTTCTGGCTGCAATGGACGCCGCCAATTCCATGGGTGGTGATGGGCGCTGCTCCTGCTCGGTCCCATTCCCGGACAGTTGTGGGACTCCTCCACCCGGGACCTGGAAGGGTTCTCATGTTGCCACTTTGGTGCTTGGTCGACCTGGCGATCCGATTGAATCCTGCACCGCCTCCGGCTGTGCGGATGGTGATATCTATCTGGCACTCAACGTCGCCTATGCAAGCGCTGGCGATCCCGACCCACTGATCACACTGCGCCAGCAGTATCAGACCTGGGCTGTAGCCCAGATTGGGCGTCCCGATGCTTACCAGAGTGACGTCTTTTTGTCCTCGTCGTTGGTCAATCCGGGAAGTGGGCTGGTGCAGTTGGTGGTCGACTTGCGTGACCGCGATGGAAACCCGCTTAGCACCGGAGGCTCGGCACTTTCCCTGGTGCATGATGAAACTTCGGTCGGAAGTTCTTCTTTGGCCGGAGTCACTGACCATATGGATGGCACTTACACCATGGACATACAGCCGGGCACCAAAACCGGAGTAGATCGGCTTCGCGTGGTGGTAGATGACGGTGTGAAACCGGTCACCTTGTGGCCACCAACGGAATTGGTTATTGCTGCTCCCCAGGTAATCCCCTGGAATAATCCCCAAGTCGATGCGGCGCTTGGTTTTGTAGCCGGAGCTCGTTCCTTGCGACTTGCTGGTGATGGCCTTGGTGGTTGGTTGCTGGGTGAAGACCCGACGGGAACATCCCGCATCTGGTTTGCGCAACGCGCGGATGAACTCTCACCGTTTCAAAGTCCGGTTGCCCAGGCTGATGACTTTGGTGGCGGCTGGGATTTGCGCTCGGTGACGGTTACGGCTGATGGATTGCATGCAATCCTTGGCGCGGTAGCTCCGGGCGAATCCGTTGAAAGACTATGGAACAGCACTCGGCCAGATAACTCCATGCCGTTTTCTTTTCCGGTTGTTGTGTCCGAGCTGAACAGCGGCAGCGGGGAAAGTACACCAATCCTCTCCAACGATGACTTGCGCTTGTGGTTTGCCAGCAGTCGCGGCGGCTCCTCAAGGATTTGGAGTTCCCATCGTTCCAATCCGGGAAGTCGTTTTCTCCGACCTGAGCCACAGTTGTTTGCAGCCGCGGGGGACATTCTTGCGTGGCCACTTCCGATTGAATCAGGTACCCAACTTATTGTTGCGAAACGCAACAGCAGCGGAACCTGGTCGCCGATGATTGCAGACCTTGCCTGGCCTGCACCGCAATTGCATTCCATCCCGGGAGGATGGCCGGCACTTGCCGCTGGTTACAAACCTACTGCCATGGACAGCAATGGAGATCTGTGGCTGGCCGGTTCATCCGTGATGGCCCGCGCCGAGCGCGCCGATTCTTCCTTGACCATCACTCCGGATTCACTTTCTGCAAGCGTCGGCGGCAATATTTCACTGCAGATAGATTTGGGTACAGCTGCAGCCAACGCACCATTCCGAATTTTGGTAGGTGGTCTCGGTGGCACCTCTGCTGTGCCCGGCATTCCCTGTTTTGTCCCTTTGCTTGTCAATCAGGCAACCGGTTTATCATTCAATGGTGATGGTCTGTTCGGCTCTGGTTTCGGCACCCTCGACGCCATGGGTCTGTCCACGATTTCGCTGAGCGTGCCTGCGGGAGCTGGCTACCAAAGCCATTGGTTGGGTAAGGATTACTCGGTGTGCGCTGTGGCCGCCGGAACTGGTCAAGCCTTTGTTTCCGCATCCGTTCCGTTCAGACTGAATCCTTGACTAAGCTGATTTCAATCTAAGCAATCTGGGGGCCAATCGGAAAAGGTGGTTATGATAAAATGTCAAGCCTGCAATACATTGAATGAGGAGGAGTCCAAGTTCTGCCAGTAATGTGGAGAGGAGAATTAAAAGCATGTCGACACCCCTAGCTATTGGAATCATGATATTGGTCCTGCTGTTTGCTGCCACCTGGAGCTTGCGTGGGATGTTTGCAAAGGTTGCCTTTTCCCTGTTGGGCGCGGCATCGGTAGCCCAGGGTTGCCTCGGCGCTTTGCACGCATGGGGCGAGGCTCAAGATTTACCATGGACTGCAGGATGGCTTTCCTTTGCCATCTTGTTTGGTGTGCTGGTGGTGTTGCGCTGGCGGCGACCCTAGCCGCGCTTGGCGCGGTTCCTTGCAATCTTCTTCTTTGCAGATTCGCTTAGTACTGCTTCGTAGGCTTTCACGAAACGTGCGGCTGTCGTTCGCTTGAACAACCGGGCAACGACTTCAAGCGGGATGTCTTCCAGCTTCTTTATTCGCACACATGATTTGCCCATGTCCAGTCGCTTACCGGTGGCCTTCCATTCCTTTACAAACTTATCGGATTCATCCTGGTCACAATAGACAAAGAACAAATGAAGGCCGATATGGTTTTTTT
>NVRO01000184.1 GCA_002400895.1 Planctomycetota bacterium | reverse complement strand
TATCCTGAGTACATGAAGAAACACTTCCACCGCAAAATCCACAACGAACTTGAGTCCAAAGACTCCGGCGACCCGTGGATGGTATTCAAAATCATGGGCGAATTTGTTGATGGTTTTGACACCATGCGGGATATCGGCCCGGCGGTTTCCATATTTGGTTCGGCCCGCACCAAGCCCTCCGACCCGTGGTACAAAGTCGCTGAAGAAACTGCAGCCCAGTTGGCTTCGCGTGGCTACGGAATCATTACCGGCGGTGGTCCGGGCATGATGGAAGCCGCCAACAAGGGCGCTCGTCGTGGGGGTGGAGTCTCAGTCGGGTTGAATATAGTCTTGCCCTTCGAGCAATCGCCCAATCCGTTTCAGGATGTCGGCATTGATTTTCACTATTTCTTTGCTCGCAAGGTGATGTTTGCCAAGTATGCACTCGGTTATGTGGTGATGCCGGGTGGGTTTGGCACCCTGGATGAGTTTTTCGAAGCGTTGACTTTAATCCAAACCGCAAAAATGAGAAACTTTCCAATCGTACTGATGGGCAAGGATTATTGGGGTGGTTTGTTGCGCTGGATAAAAAAGTCAATGGTTGCAGAGGGCACGATTGATGAAGAAGACTTGAATCTCTTCTACCTTACTGATGACCCGGTAGAGGCGGCTACAGTAATCCAACGGGCGCTTGAAGAAGGCTCCACCATCAATCCGGAATGGCGCAGGGGACTGGCGCGGGCGCGCAAACAAGCCTCTCGACTGCACGCCACCAAGCGCATCAAGAAGCGGAAAAAAAATGATGGCAGGGCCTCGAACTGATGCTTGGGCCGCGATTAATCAGGTAGCGTCTGCTTCCTTGGCGCGACTGAGGAATTCGCCGTTTTCGGTTCCGACCTTGATCCAATCACCCGCTTCGATGAACATTGGAACCCGCACGTCGAGGCCGGTTTCACATACTGCCGCCTTCTTGTCATTGGTGACACTGTCACCTTTGACCGCCTGTTCCGCCTCGGTCACCTTGAGGATTACTGATGACGGAAGATCGAGAGAAATCGCCTCGCCCTCAAAAAAGGTAACTGAAATCGTCTGGTTCTCGCGGACAAACTTCATCGTATCGGCGCACAGCAGGCTGCTCAGGAAATACTGCTCGTAATTTTCGTCATCCATGAACACGTAGTTCTCGCCCTCCATGTAGGAGAATGAGCAGGGACGTCGTTCGAGGAAAGCGCGCTCAACGGTCTCGTCCGAACTCAGTCGCATTGATTTTTGCGACCCGGTGCGGTGGTTCTTGCATTTGATCTGGTTGAATGAAGCGCCCTTGCCGGGTTTGCGAAATTCGTAGTCAGTAACGACAAAAAGTTCTCCGTCGAAGACTAGGATATTGCCCTTGCGGACTTGATTGGCTTTGATGGCAGGCATTGGGTCGGGGAAGTTGAAGGCGCCGGTAGCGGCGCAACAAGGCTCTTGGTAGGGCAACAACCAGCCACATCGAGTGGGTGGCCGAGAATGGAAAGAACCGAAAGGATAACGACTTTTCCTTGCTGCTGGGTAATGCGGTCGACTGAGACTGACCAATGGTCCACGGCCATGGCATTCAACTGAAATTGCGGCGCATTGTTGACGCCGGGATGTTGAATGCTTTGCGGTACTTGGTTACTGTTCGTCGCGCAATCCTAACCCCATTGCGTTCGCGTAAAATCCGCACAATCTCCTCGTCGGAATAGGGAGAGTTTGCATCTTCCGCTGAAATAATTTCTCGCACCCGTTCCTGGATTGATGCGCGGGAAGCACTGCCGCCACTGCTGGTTCGTTGGCCGCCACTGAAGAAGGACTTGAGACGCAGGACACCCTGCGGGGTTTGCGCCCATTGACCGCGAACCGCACGGGAGACCGTGGAGATGTGAATGCCGAGTTCATCTGCCACTTCCTGCATCTTCAACGGCTGTTGGCGTTCCGGCCCATAGTCGAGGAAGTCCCGTTGGCGTTCAACCAGGCATTTGGAAATCCGCAGGAGGGTTTCACAGCGTTGACCAATCGCGTCGATGAACCAGCGTGCCCGCTCAATCTTTTTGAGCAGAAATTCGTGGAGCCGTTTGTCACCCTTGGTTTTGGAAAGGGCGATTTGTGCCGCTTTGGACAGGCGCACCTCGGGGATACGGTCGCGAACCAGAGAAACCTGATAAACCCCCTGATGGTCACATTCAATCAGGATGTCGGGGATGATGGCGACCGAGTCGTCATTTTCAAGCTCCTGTAATGGCCGCGAGTCGAGGACCGCCAGGATCTCAAGCGCGAGCCGTACTTCAGCCAGGCTCACCTTCATTGCCGCTGCTATTTGTGGCAGCTTGTTGGCGAGTAATTCGTCAAAGTGCTCACCGACCAGAATCTCGGCAGTGGGATGTGGTTCCGGCATGGCGCTTAGCTGTAACAAGTAGCAATCCTTAAGGTCACGAGCACCCAGGGCCGGGTGGGTGAGCTCACGTAAATGGGCAAGCGTCTTACTGACAGAGTTGACCGCAATGTCGTGCCCAATCGCCAGTTGTTCAACTCCATTTGGGAGGAATCCCCTTGCGTCCATGCCGGCGAGCAACAGTTCTGCTATCCCCAGTTCCAGGCGATTACTGCCATCGGCGCGCAGCTCGGAAAGGATGGAATCGCGAGTGTGGCTCTGGCTTGCAGGCAGGTTTTGCATTACATCCCAGTCACTGTCAGCAGCCGCAGAAGAACGGGGCAGGCTGCCATCGGATTCCAGCAGTCGATCGAGCTCCTCCAATTCCGGGAAGTCTTCGTCACCCTCAGCTTCTGATGCTTCAGCCCCATCCTCGGAGGCCTCTTCTGATGCTGATTCAAGGAATGGATTGTCCTCCAACTCTGCTTCAACCCGGTCTAGCAGCTCGGATGTGGTCAGCTGGAGCACCTGCATGGCCTGAATCATTTGTGGCGACTGGAGCAGGCGTTGCTCCATTCTCAGGCGTTGTTGGTATTCCATCCGCATGCTTAAAGTTTAACCTCACTTTACCGTGACCGTTAGAATCGGATGGCGGGTTGAGCCGCATTGCATGGAAATCCTCCTGGTAGAAGACGAAAAGAGCCTAGCCATTACCTTGGCCGACCAACTCGAAGAGTTAGGACACCAGGTGATGGTTCTTTATCGTGGAGATGCCGCGCTGGCGGCAATGTCGGAGCAGAACTTTGATTTGGTAGTTACCGACTGCCGTTTGCCAGGTGCCGACGGGATTGAGGCTCTGGAGCGGGCTCGCTTGCTTGATCCTCCTGCTGATGTGGTGGTGATGACAGGTTATGCAACCGTTGACCAGGCGGTGGACGCAATGCGCGGAGGCGCATTCAGCTATCTACAAAAGCCCTTCCCCATTGCTGCCCTCGAAAGTTTGGTCACCAAGATTGACGAACTGCGCAGCATGCGGCGGGAGCTGGAGCAACTTCGCGCCCAATCCTCCGACTTGTACCACGACCGTTTGGTCGGTAGTAGTGCTTCCATGACCCGGCTGCGCTCACGCCTCGAAAAAGTAGCGGCTGGCGATGCGCCGGTTCTCCTGGTTGGCGAAAGCGGAACCGGTAAGGGGCTTGCGGCAAAATTTCTCCATTGCAATTCCGACCTGGCCTCAGAGGTGATGGTGCCAGTTGCTTGTGGTGCGATTCCCGCCAATCTTCTCGAGGGCGAGTTGTACGGTTACCGTAAAGGTGCATTCACCGGTGCGGAAGAGGATCGTTCCGGTCTATTGGCCCACGTCGGTGGTGGCATTCTCTTTCTGGATGATGTTGATGATCTTCCCCTGGCCGCCCAAGCCAGTTTCCTGAGGGTACTGCAGGAACGCGAGTTCATGCCGCTCGGCTCTTCCAAGCCGCAACCCTTCCTCGGGAGGATTGTTGCCGCCAGCAAGCAGGACCTGGTTGAACTGGTGCGAGCCGGGTTGTTCCGTGAAGACCTCTACTATCGACTTGAAGTCTTGACTGTGGAGTTGCCGCCGTTACGTGAGCACCTTGATGACCTTCCCGAATTGGTTGCTCACTTCCTGCAGGATGCCGACCCCTTGGGCAAACGCGATGTTCCCACGGCAACTCTGGGGGCACTTCGTGACCACGACTGGCCCGGTAATGTTCGTGAATTGGAAAATTCGGTCAAGCGCGCAGTTGCCTTGTGCGGACGCGCCAAGCTGTTGCGGCGCGAGCACTTTTTGCCAGGTGGCCCGTTGGCGGCGACGGTAATTCGCCGCACTGATATGCCCAGCTTGGGAGAGACCGTGCGCTTGGCAGAGCGAGAGGCCATCCGTGCGGCATTGGCGGCGAGTAATGGCAAGCGGGTTGAGGCGGCAGAGATCTTGGGCATTTCACGGAAAGCCTTGTGGCAGAAAAGCCGGGAATTGGGTCTCTGATGCGGCAGCACCTGATATCCATTGAATACGGGGAGTTGGCGGTTGTTGCCGACTTGCACCTGCGACCCGACAGCGGCGCGGAAGTCGATTGTTTTGTTGCCGAGTTGGCCGGACTCCATCACCGCCATTGCCTGGTGGTGCTGGGGGACTTGTTTGACGCCTGGATTGGGCCGGGCGGATTCGAGGAAGGCCACTTCCCGAAGTTGTCCCACGCCATCAGTGATTTTGTCGCCAAGGGTGGCCGCGCCATTCTCGTGCGTGGTAATCGTGACATGTTGATGAGCCCCTCCGATGGCCTGCCATTACGCCTGGAACTGGCTGACGGAGTCCTCCTGGGGAGCGCGGGTAGCGCAACCCTGTTGGTGCATGGCGATCAATTCTGCATCCATGATCGGGGTTACCAACTGCTTCGTTCAATCCTGCGTTGCTGGCCGATACGGGTGTTTTTGCGGGCTTTGCCATATTCCACCAGGCGCTGGCTGGCGGCGCGAATGCGGGCCAACAGCACCAGTAGTGTTGCCCGCAAGCCGCTGGATCAATTGTCATTGGTGGACTCGGCGATTGAGGACGAGTGCATCGCCAAGGGGGCCAACAAAGTGGTAATCGGGCACCTCCATCAGGCCCAAATCCGTGAGTTGGGAATGGGAATCGAGTTGGAGGTCCTGCCCGCCTGGGAACCCGGCGCAAAGCTCAGGTATTTCAAGGTTTAGAGTTTTTTTGTGGTGGCCGATTGCTTGACCATGGGATTAATACCCCTAGAATGAGCAGTCCAAATGCCCGCTTCAAACCTTTCTAATCCGATTTCAGTAATAACTCTGGACGGCTTGTCAGGTTCGGGAAAAAGCACCCTGGCAAGGCTTCTGGCCGAGCGCCTGGGCTGGGACTACG
>NVRO01000183.1 GCA_002400895.1 Planctomycetota bacterium | reverse complement strand
CTTCGTCCCCAATCCAGCTGATCAGTCCATCGACCAGGAGCAGGGATGCCTGATAGCTGGCTTGACCGGGAGTGTGAATGGTGCCATTTTCTATCAAGGCGCTATGACCAAGACCGTTTCTGGTCCAGGCTTCCCAATCGGCAGGGTCGGTCACCGTCGGGTTGTTGTCGGCATCTGCCAGCTCGGCTGCGTCGGTTTGCTCGGCTGCGGCCGTCGCCGCTGCCAACTTGGTGGCGAAGGAGCTGACCTCCTCCTGGTACTGTTCCCATTTCTGGTCATTATCCGCAGCCAGTTCGAACAAGCTGCGACCGCGGGCGATGGTCATGAGGCAGCGCGACCAGGTTGAGAGCGGGTGACCATCGAATACGGAGATGGTGCCGTCCTTGCCGACCTCCAGAGAACCCAGCCGGTCCTCGACATGCAGTTGGCGCGCACCATTGAGGGTGCACAGCTCCAGACATTGGTTGACGCTAAGTTCACCGTAGCGCAGTGACTTGCCGGCCTCGGTATTAAGGTGGCGAATCAATTCGTCGGAATCCGAATTGATGGTGGTGATGACTCCGGCCTTGGTCAGCATTGCCGGATTCCACGGGATGGCATCGTAGACTTCGAACTTGTAGGCCCACCAGTCAGCAAAGGTCGAGGCCATTGCTCCGAAGGCGGCGATTTCCGGGGCAACCTTGTATCCTTCAAGCACGTGCTGAAAAGTAGGATTGCGAATCCCGAACTCTTCACAGATGCCGAGGAACATTAGCAACTCGTCGGCACGATAGGAGTGACATTGAATGTGAATGCGACCGTCGAGAATGTCAGCCAGAACTTCGAGCCGGACATCCTGGCGGAATGATGGCAAGTTGCCGGCTGCAGCGAGGCTGCGCCGATTGGAATAATCTTTGGCGGCGGTAAATGCGCGACGATAAACGGCCTGGACCCCGGAACGGGAATTCGGGAAACGCTTGCCGTTATTGGAGTCCCAGTTGGACTGTTTGACATTTTCACCCAGCGCGAATTTGATTCCCTGGGGTGCACCCGGAAGTTTGAGCCCGGCAATGCTGGTCTCCCGGTAATCAAGTTCCCAAACGGCGGCACGACCACCAATCGGATTGGCCGAGCCGTGCAGAGACTGAACCACCGTAGTACCGCCGGCGGCGGCGCGGTAGATGGAGACAGACTCGGGGTGAATCATGTCGCCGACCGTGCACTCCGCTGAAATCGCCACCGACCCTTCGTTGATACTGTCAAGCGCAAGGTGGGAGTGGGGGTCGATGATTCCCGGGGTGATGTGCCAACCACTTGCATCGAAAGTCGGCACTTCAACACTGGTATGAATGTCGCCCCCAACCACGGAAATGCGGCCGTCACTGATGAACAGGTCACCGATGAAAGGTTCGGCACCGGTCATCGGATATAGCATGCCACCCTTGAGCAGGACGGTGCCGTCGAGGTCGTGAGCCGGAATCCGATTGGCGGGGGTTTCGATGGGCCAGGCCGGATGGCCAAGTTCCGAGTCGGGCACGTCATCCTCGTCGGCATCATCTGGCTCAGTTTCGTCATCTTCCTCCTCGATGATGCGAACTATCTCGCAGGGCATGTCGCGTCCGAAAGCGGTGATTGTGCCGCTACCGCTATCACCCTCAATCACCAATTCGGCACGCATTTCCATCGGCATGTCCGGCGGAGTAAAACTGAAGCCGACTTTGTTGCCGGAAATCTCTATTCCGCGGGCGGATTCCTTTGCGTAAGGATCACTCAAATCGAACAAGTGGATACTGTTGCTGTCGGGGTCGATACTGAAACCGAATTCTTGTTCACCCATTGGGGTGCTCAGGTGGATTTCCCAATCCCCGGCAATCCCCTGGTTGTCCGCTTCTTCGTCATCGTCTTCATCGCTGGCATCGTCCTTTTCATCATCCGCGGCGGCGATTGACCAGCCGCGCCCATCAGCAAAGACCCAGGCGAGGTCAGGGTCAACTACGTCCAGGGAACCGCGACTGATAATCAAGTCCGCAGCTTGCTGACGCCATTGGGGAGCACCGATAAGCTCCACCACATCACTGCTCATTGCCTGGTAGAGTTCGAAGTCGCTCAGTCCGTCAGCGCGCAACTGCTTGAGTGCCGACTGCATCTTCTTCAGTGAGCCCGACGGGCACAAGGCACAGCGCACTCCGGCTTCACGCAATTTACGAAAGGCGGATACCTCGTCCTGATGCAGGCGTTCCTGCTCACGGCGCAATGCTGCCGGTGGCTGCCAATAGGGGCGCTCTTGTTCGCTTGCCAGCTTGAGTTTTTCGTCGGATTTTGGTTCGTCCTCCAAATCCAGCACGAAAATTACTCCGACATTCTGCTCACGCAAGCGCTCGGCGTGTTTCCAGGCGTCACGTCCTCCGAAAATAATCGCATCCTCGTTGTTGCGGTAATCACGCAGCAGGTCGAGGACGTTTTCGATTTCGCGAGTGCTGTTGGCCAGGTAGATACCGTTTGCCAAGTTGGCGAGGTCGGCGTTTTGGTAGCGCTGAAAGCGGGTGGCAAGTTCTTCGTCAAGCGCGGCTTGGCGGAGTGCTGCCAGCGCCGACATCGGGGTACGCGGATAGCCCCGGCTGAGCTGGTTCCGCAATGAAAAAACTTGTCGACCACCGCGCTCCAACAGGGCCTCTCCCAAAGGCAAGCCGTTCAGACTGAGCCATGCTGCGTGACCGCGAATGATGCCCTGGCTTGGCAGCAGGTGGGCGCTGGTAAACCCGTGCTGGCGCCAACCATCACCGCTGCTGGCATCCCACTTGAGGATATCGGAAGCATGTAGCCAACCGCGCATCCAGCCGCGGTCTCCATCCTCCATTGCTGGCAGGGGACCGGTAGTGGGGTCGGTAACGCGGGTTTGGTAGGGACTGTCGGGAGTCTCAGCGAACTTGACCGGGAAGGAGGCATGGCTCATGCCCGGGTAAACCAACCAGTCGTCCTCGGCTTCGATAATACGGCTGGGAGCAGCGCCCGGAGTATCGCCGGGGAGGAGTTGTCCGTCTTGAATCAACAAGTCCTGAGCTGGCGCCGGAGTGCCATCGGGCTGAACGATGCGTACGCCTTTGAGAAGAAAGACGCCGTCCTGGGGCTGATCGGATTGAACCTCGGGATTCGCGTTCAGCCGGGATTGGGATGGGTGTTGTGAGCTTAATGACGCAAATAGAACCCCCACGGCAAGCGTTGTGACTAGCATGGGCTGATGATATCCTTGCCGCGATGAACACCCCATTGTTCATCCTTAATCTCGTGGTATTGGTGGTCGTCTTGTCGGCCACCATTAAAAGCGGTCTCCGTGGCCGCCGCACGTTGCACTATCGCCTGGTGGCATCGACTATGGTGTTGCTGGTATTGGCAATCATGCAGGCCGAACTTTACGGTCGTGGCTGGGATTTCAATCCGCTCAGATTGGACATCCATCTGTCGCTGGCGTTTACTGCCGTGGCCCATGTGCCGGTGGTGGTGTGGTCGGGA
Source organism: Planctomycetota bacterium (assembly GCA_002400895.1). The sequence goes on along the minus strand of NVRO01000183.1, from coordinate 1,795 downwards.
ATAGTCCGGGTCCGGGGTGGATCAATCAGGTTTCACCGCTACACCGTCGCTTCTTTCGTGTCATTCGTCCTTGCTTCGGTCGGCACCGCAATCTGGATGTTCACCGATGCGACCAAGGTCGCCTAATCGCTGAATGCGTTCGCCAGTACCGTCACCGGGTGAAGCGCTTTAACCAATAGACCGCGTTGGCGCAAATCAGCGCTAAGTTTCATCAAGCACCCGGGGTTTCCGGAAATCACGCACTCGGTTCCGCTGGCCACGATGTTGTCCAGCTTGCGGTCGCCGACCTGGGCTGCAACCTGTGGTTGGCGGATGAATGAAACCCCGCCGGCTCCGCAACACATTTCAGCTTCATTGAGGGTGAGCAATTCCAGCCCCGGAAGTTGCGCCAACGCTTGAGTGACAATTTGGTCCTCACCGAGCAGGTTGCGTAAATGACATGGAGGCGAATGAGTCGCGCGCATTGCCACTCGCTGTGGGTTGCCGCGCCAGCCACGCTGGTGCAAAAAGACTACCGGGTCTTGAGCCTTGCTCGCAGGTTTATTGCTGTCGCCACTGGCGCGGAGGTGGGCAGCACAACCGGCGGCGGCCACGATTACGGCATCAAGTTCGCCGTCAAATGCCTGCATAGTTGTTTGCGCCAACTCGCGGCCGAATTCGGAATCGCCACTATGGGAGTGCAAGGCACCGCAACATGGGGGTTGTGGTGGACGCACCACTTCGAAGCCCTGCTGGTTGAATAGGCGTATGGTGTCATTGAGGACATCGCCAAAGAGTTCGCCATTGGCGCAACCAACATGTAAACCGACCCTCCCGCGAAGCTCGCCATCGGCGCGCCAGGTCTGGTTTGGCTGGGATCTGAAGCGCTGCGGATGCATTGGCACCGCCGTGCTCATGGCTTTTAGCCGTTGGATTCCGAGTTTTCCGATAAGGTTGAGGATGCCAAGCCGACGCCCCAGACGGGACAGTATTCCGACCGCGCGAACCCCGAGGTGACTTGAAAGCAGGCGCCGTTGCAACAGTCTGGCCATCGCGGACTGCCGTCCTTCGCGTTGCTGTTCGAGGATGTGGGTGTAGGGAACTCCGGATGGGCAGGCGGTTTCACAAGCGCCGCAGGCGAGGCATTTGTCCAGACTCTCAGCGATGTCGGAAAACTCCAATTCATTGTTTTCCACTGCCCGCATCAGGAATAGTCGACCGCGCGGTGAGTTGGTTTCATCGCCGCTGACCAGGTAAGTCGGGCATTCTTCCAGGCACAAGCCGCAATGCATGCAATTGTCGAGCGGATTCATGCGGTAACCCCGGCGCCGCCAAAGTGAGTAGCAGTGGGGCAGATAGCGGACCGAATCTGCTCCAACCATGGCATTTCAAAGGTCCGGGGGAAGCTGCTCCCCAAGTTCGATAAAGAGGCGGGCTGAAGCTGGCATGCCTGTTGCCGACCCAGGAAGTCAACTGCTCCCAGGCCCGGATCCAGGTCGGAGAGCTTGCTGCTGGTGAAGCGTCGCGGGCTACCGGCAAAGTCCGAAAGTACCTGTTGCAATGCCTCGTTGCCTTCCTCGGGACTATGCATGGTCATTGCCGGAGCAGGCGTAATCGCCAACTCATCTGCACGCAGCCAGTAACAATCACCATTCTGGCAGCTGAACAACAATTCCAAGAATCGTGGGTCCGGAAGTTGTTCACCACAACTGAGGGGCAAGCTCAGCCAGACCGAATACCGCGGTCGGGTGCGTAGCCGCAGACATAGTTGGGTGCACAGCGCGAGCTGACCCCGACTTCCCAAAATAAGGCGGGT
>NVRO01000182.1 GCA_002400895.1 Planctomycetota bacterium | reverse complement strand
TGGTGGCCAACTGTATTGCCGTGGCCGTTTTCTCCCTGGCCGATTTTCAATTTGGCGGATTCATTTATTTGTGTAGGATTTCTTTTGTTGATAAGTGGTTTCGCCGCGATTCAAATTGAACCAGGTGATGCTACTGCGGAGGAGGGGGAATGAGCTCCAATCGATTAATCACGAAGTTAGGTACACTTGAGTTGACCAGCCCTTTGCTGACTGGTTCGGGGACCTTTGGTCATGACGGAGCAGCGCTCATCTTTTCGAGTCCGTCCGATATTGGCGCCTATGTATTGAAGACCGTGACTCCGCAGCCCCGGCATGGCAACCCTGCTCCAAGGTTGCACGAGACTCCCAGCGGTCTGCTCAATTCAATCGGGCTGGAAAATCGTGGGGTGGAACATTTCATTGCCCACACCGCCCCCCAGCTTGCCCAACTGGAGATTCCGGTGGTTGCCAATGCTGGCGGCAAGAATGTGGACCAATTCGTTGAGATGGTCGAGGCCTTCTGTGACCTTCCTGCTATCAACGCGATTGAAATAAATTTATCCTGTCCAAACGTCGACGGCGCTTCCTTGTCCTTTTCCCGATCTCCGGAAGTGGTTTCTGAAGTGATTTCCCGCTGCCACGAAGTCAGCAACAAACCGTTGTGGGCCAAGCTGTCGCCGAATGTGACCCTGATTGCCCCGATGGCGATTGCTGCCGAAGCTGCCGGTGCCGAGGCATTGACGGTTTGCAACACCGTGCTCGGTTTGGCTGTGGATTGGCGAAATCGCAAACCCGCTCTCGGAGTCGGCTATGGAGGATTGTCCGGGCCGGCGATTCACCCCATCGCCATGCGGATGGTGTGGGAAGCGTCGCAGGTCGTGGAGATTCCGGTGGTCGCTTGTGGCGGGGTCAGCTGTGCAGACCATGTTCTTCAGTTCCTGGTTGCCGGAGCCAGTGCCGTTCAGATTGGGACATCTTCAATGCGCGACCCGGGAGTGTTTTCGCGCATTGCTGCTGACTTGCGAGTCGAGTTGGCCGAGGCTGATACCAGTGTCGCCGAACTGGTTGGCAGCCTTGAATGGCCTTCATAGTTTATTGCCCGGGCGGGATATACTGTCGAGTCAGATTCTGCCCTGACACCTTGGCCAAGGCAGCACAGGAAAATGGTTGACCTCGAAAAAATTGGCGATTACCTGGGTTTAATGGCCCAAAGTCTTGGCCGCGGCATGCGGGCCGTGTTCGGATCTCAAAATGCACGCAGACTCAAGAGGATGCGGCCACTGGTGGAGCTTATCAACCAGCGCGAAAGTTGGGCTCAGGCGCTGAGTCAGGAAGAGATGCAGGCGCAGACCGGCGCATGGAGGAAGCAACTTGAGGATGGTGTCAAAATGGATGCCATATTGCCTGATGCCTTTGCGATGGTTCGTGAGACCGCAATACGCACCCTTGGCTGAGGCATTATGACGTCCAGTTAATCGGTGGCATTGCCATGCACCAGGGCGCAATCGCTGAAATGGCTACCGGAGAGGGCAAAACTCTTGCCGCTACCCTGGCCGCCTACATTAACGGAATTGCCGGCAAGGTTTACGTGGTTACGGTAAACGATTACCTGGCCTCTCGTGACGCCGAATGGATGCGTCCGGTTTATGAATATCTGGGTCTCAAAGTTGGCGCCATCAAGTCTTCGATGATGCCGGCTGAGCGACATCCAGTGTATGCGTGTGACATTATTTACGGCACCAATAATGAATTTGGTTTCGATTACTTGCGCGACAACATGAAATCGCGCAGTGAAGACCAGGTCCAACGGCGACTGGACTTTGCGATTATTGACGAGGTCGACTCCATCTTGATTGACGAAGCGCGTACTCCGTTGATTATTTCCGGTCCCGCAACCGGCAACGCTGAGAAGTATCGGGTGGGGATGGAAGCTGCACGCAAGCTCAAGCCTGAAGTTCATTTCGAGATCAAGGAAAAGGAGAAGCAGGCAATCCTGACCGAAGAGGGCATTGTTTACGCCCAGAAATTATTGAAAATCGACGACTTTTACAGTGGTGCAGCCAACATGGAGTGGCCACACATTGTTGAAACATCGTTGCGCGCCCTGCACCTTTATCGAACTGATGTGGACTACGTGGTCAAGGACGGTCAGGTAATCATTGTTGATGAATTTACCGGTCGCCTGATGGAAGGTCGCCGCTGGTCGGATGGCCTGCATCAAGCGACTGAATCCAAGGAAGGGTTGCGTCCACGGGCTCAGAACCAGACCCTGGCGACCATCACCTTCCAGAATTACTTCCGGCTATTTACCAAACTGTCCGGAATGACCGGCACGGCAATGACCGAGGCCGGTGAGTTTGCTTCAATTTATGACCTTGACGTGGTGTCGATACCACCAAACCTTCCTATTATCAGAGCCGACGACAAGGATGTCATCTACTTGAATATGGAAGACAAGTGGAATGCAATCGCCGATGAAATCGAGGAGGTTCACGGCAATGGACAACCGTTGTTGGTCGGCACCATCAGCATCGAAGTCTCGGAACTGATCAGCGGCATGCTGAAACGCCGTGGCATCAATCATGAGGTTTTGAACGCCAAGCAACACCACCGCGAGGCCGACATCGTTGCCCAAGCTGGCCGCAAAGCTGCGGTAACCGTTGCCACCAACATGGCGGGGCGAGGAACTGACATTGTGCTCGGCGGCAACGTAGAAAATATGCTGCAAACAGAAATCCTGCAACAGGGGTGGACGGAGGAGAGCGATGCCGACCAGATTGCGGCGCGCCGGCTCCAACTTGTAGCGCAGTGCTTGGCAGATAGGGAGGAAGTTCTGGCCGCTGGCGGACTTTATGTGCTCGGTACGGAGCGGCACGAAGCACGGCGCATCGACAACCAATTGCGTGGTCGTTCCGGACGCCAGGGTGATCCTGGCCGCTCCCGTTTCTTTTTGTCCCTCGACGATGACCTGATGCGTCGCTTTTACCGCGATTGGGTAAAGAATTTCCTCGGTAAGGCGGGGATGGGCGGGGGGGAGCCGGTTGAGTCCGGAATGGTTTCACGGGCGATTGAAAAGGCGCAGAAAAAAGTCGAGAACTACCACTTCGAGATTCGCAAGAACTTGCTTGAGTATGACGAGGTCATGGACAAGCAACGTCACCTCATCTACGACCATCGTCAGTTTGCGCTGGAGTCAAGGGACTTGCACGACCGTGTCCAAGCCATGTTTGACGAGGTTATTGGAGCAGCACTTGATCGCTGGAGAGGAGATGGGCGCGACGTCCTTCCTGATTTCGAGGCATTGTCGTCGTGGGCAAATCGCAAGTGGGGATACGCGGGCGATGCTACCGATCTGGAAAAAGTAGGGATTGCAGACTGTGAAAGGTATCTGCTTGAAGACGTTGCCACCCTCAGCGCCGAGCGGGCTGTCGCCATTGGCGACTCGATGGGTGAACTTGAGCGTTTCCTGCTCCTGAACGCCATCGACCAGAAGTGGAAGGACCATCTCTTCAACATGGACGCCTTGCGCTCCGGCGTCAATCTACGTGGTTACGCCCAGGTTGACCCCAAGAATGAATACAAGCGGGAAGGCCTGACCATGTTTGAAAACATGTTGACGGGAGTTGCCGAGCAGGTAACCGACTTCATTCTCAAGGTTCAAATCAAGGAAGAAGACCAGCGGGAGATTGGTGGTGCCTATCAAGGTGCCCAAGCCAGCCACCCCGACTTCCGTGGGTCGGTCTCGCAAACCACCGGGCCGGCCCCGCCAGGGGGTCTAGCTCAGGGCCAACAACGGCGGCAGGTGGCAGTCGGCTATCAGCGACCACAGTCGTCAACGGGGGGCAATCCGCTCCAGCAGTTTGCCAGTGACCGTGAGGCCCAATTAGCGGCAAGCATGCCGCCTGAAGCCGGTCGGGCTGCCCCCGCGAAAAAGAAACCATCACGCAACGCGCCGTGCCCCTGCGGCTCCGGCAAGAAATACAAACAGTGTTGCGGCCGTAGCGGTTGATGGCCAAGAACCGCAACGCCGCCTACCTGGCTTACGACCTGGCATGGTATTTGGCCGGGTTGGTGGTGCTACCGGTGGCCTTGTTGTGGGCGCTGTTTTCCCCACGGGGTAGGCGCTCATTCCTGCCACGCCTGGGTTGGGTAAATGTTGGCAAGGAGCGGCAGGGGGGATTGCTGTTGCATGGGGTCTCGGTTGGTGAGGTGACCGCACTCAAACCATTGGTTACGGCGTTGCGCCAACGCCATCCTGATTTGCCTTTGCTTATCTCTTCCACCACTCCCAGCGGACAGGAAACTGCCAGGCGCCTGTTCCCCGACCTGACCGTAGTTTTCTTCCCTTTGGATTTGCCCTTTGCAACAAAGACTTTTCTGCGGCGAGCAAGGCCGATTGCGGTGGTGTTGGCGGAACTTGAAATATGGCCCAACTTTCTTCGCGCTACCAATCGTCTGGACATTCCGGTTGGCATAGTCAACGGTAGGATTACTACCGAGTCGCTTGCCGGTTATCGCAGAGTGCAACGGTTACTTCCACAATTCGATCGGATTGCCTTGTATGGGGTTCAAAACCAGGTTTACGCCGACCGATTTGCCGCCCTTGGGGTTCCTCACCAGCGTATCCGGATTACCGGCAACCTCAAGTTCGAGAATCTACCCGACCCGCATTGCGGGCCCAAGCCGGAATGGGTTTGCTGGTTGGGCGGTAAATCGGTTCTCACTCTCGCTTCAACTCATGCCGATGAGGAGATTCAGTTTTGTAAAGCGATTATCAACGATTCCGCTTTCGACCAAACCGTGGTGGTGGTGGTACCCCGTCATCCCCGGCGAGCACCGTCGCTCTTGACCCAATTAAAAGCAGTGGTCGGCTCCAGACCACTATTGTTGCGCTCGCAGCTGCAGCCCGACTCGGCACTGGCAGATGGCTCCATCTTGATTGTCGATTCATTCGGTGAACTCGAAGACATCTATCGCTGTAGTGCGGCCGTATTTGTTGGCGGTAGTTTGGTTCCTCATGGCGGGCAAAATGTGCTTGAACCCGCGGCTCTGGCCAAACCTGTTGTTATTGGTCCTCATTTTCGTAATTTCCCCGATGAGGTCGCTTTATTGTCTGCAGCTGGAGGACTACGTTCTTCATCAGATTTGACAACTTTGCTAGGCTATCTGCGTGATTGGTTGCTCAATCCCCACGCTGCCGAAGAAGCCGGAAATGCAGGGAGAGCCTCTCTGAAGGAGGGGCAGGGAGCATCTGATTGCACCATTCGCTTTCTCGAAGAAGCGAAAATTCTGCCAAGCCCAATCCCTTCCCCAAAATAATGGAAAAGAAAC
>NVRO01000181.1 GCA_002400895.1 Planctomycetota bacterium | reverse complement strand
GTCAACACCGCCGCCGCCGCCGCCGCCGATCATAAAGCGGGTCTCGAGGGCGCCACCAGAACCCCACGGGACTTCGTATCCCATACCCAGCAGCAATTCGTGCCAACCGCTGGCGTCACCAGACAATCCGCCGCGAACGGAGGCGCTGGCAAACCAATTATTGCCCAGATGCGAATCAGCGCGCACTCCCACCCCGCTCAAGGCTGAGGTCAGCGCTGAGCCATCAGTCCGCCGAGCTGCAACCCCGGGGTTATGACTGAAGTATTCCAGACCGGCACGAATGCCACCGCCACCAGCAGGGGAAAGTGCAGACAATTGAGCACGACCCGGACGTGCCAGCCACGGTCTCATTCGCCAGGAGAATCCCGCAGTCCATTCATGAGCACTAATTTCGGCATCAGAGAAATTAACTCGCGCGTTTTCGATGCGCAATCCCAGGGAGTCGCTGAAAACATATTCCAATCCCAGAAAGGTGCGAGTCATGAAGCTGTCGCCAACCGGGGCACCGCCGCCACCGCCGACCCCGGCAAAGCCCCCGGTCTCAAAAGCCCAACCACCTTCGAACAAATGCCGCCACCCCAAGTTCAGGCCCAAGGTGGTGAGGCCACCATAATCACCATCGGTTGCGGAGTAGCCGCCGACCCCGGCCCAAAGTCCTGGAATACGCCCGCTGATGTCTTCGAAATCCAGGTGCGTTCCCAGCAGGGCGAGCGATCCCACTTCGCGACCGAGGATGGCGCTCTGGTAATCCACCCTCACCCGCAGGTTTACCGGAGCGACTCTCCATTCACTGCCTCGCCAGCTAAGTCGGGGAGTGGGTTCGGTCTGAGCGGCCAGGGACGGGCAAACGGTCAGCCCGGTAGCCACAATGAGGAACATTCGCATCATTGTCCTCTAAAGGTTATCGATTCCCGAGCGCCGCAAAAAGAAATGCTCCAACCGGACTTGGCGCAGCTGTCCCCCCTGACGAATTACTTGCCCAAGGAATTGAGCGCCGAGCCAGCTTTCCACCAGGTTATTTGTTCCTGGTTGAGCGTGTGAGCGAGGACGGCACGATCTTCGGAGCCGTCTTCGTGGTGGAATACTGCAACTACCTTGGATTCAGGCGCAAGTTGCTCCAGGTTTTCCAATGATACCCGGTCAGTTTCCCGGGCGAGTTCCCAGTCCGAAGGGTTTGTAAATACCAGCGGTAACACCCCCTGCTTTTTGAGGTTGGTTTCGTGAATTCGCGCAAAGGAACGCACAATCACCGCCCCGGCACCGAGGTGGCGCGGGCACATCGCAGCGTGTTCGCGGCTGGAACCCTCACCATAGTTTTCATCTCCGACCACCACCCAGTTCAATCCCTCAGCTTTGTAATGGCGCGCAACTTGTGGCACCGGGCAATTGCCTTCTCCGCTGATCAAATCACGAGTAGTACCAATGCCATCGGTAAAGGCATTGGTGGCACCAATGAACATGTTGTTCGAAATGTTGTCCAGGTGACCGCGGAACTTGAGCCATGGCCCGGCCGGTGAAATATGGTCGGTGGTGGTCTTGCCACTGGTTTTCAACAGGAGTGGCATGTTTTTGTACTGTTCGCTTGCCAGCGGGGCGAATGGATAGAGCAATTGGAGTCGTTCAGAATCAGCCGCAATCTGGATTTCAAGGCCATCACGTTCGGCCGGAGGTTCCAGGTAGCCATTATTCTCGCGCTCGAAGCCATCTTCCGGGATGTCAGGGGCGGGAGCCGGCGCAGTCAATTTCCATGTTGAGCCATCGTCGGCGGTGAGGTAATCCCGTTCGGGGTGGAAGTCGAGCCGGCCAGCCAAACCCAAAGCCATTACCGTTTCAGGCGAGCCGATGAATGATTGGGTTTCGGGATTGCCATCGGCCCGAGACCTGAAATTGCGGTTGAAGGAGGTGACGATGGTGTTGCGGACGCCTTTTTCCATATCGTCGCGCTTCCATTGGCCAATGCATGGCCCGCATGCGTTGGTAAGGATGATTGCACCACATTGTTCCAGCACTTCCAGCACTCCGTCGCGTTTAATGGTGTCGTAAACCTGCTCGGAACCGGGGCTGATGAACAGCGTGGACTTGAGTGAAGTGCCGTTGGCAATTGCTTGCTTGGCAATATCGACAGTACGCACCATGTCTTCATAGGAGGAGTTGGTGCATGAACCAATCAGGGCGGCACTAATTTCGGCCTTGTAGCCTTCGCTTTTCACATCAGCGGCCATCTCTGAGAGGGGGTGGATATGGTCGGGAGTGTGTGGCCCGACCAGGTGTGGCTCCAAAGCCGACAAATCGATTTCGACCACAAGATCGTAGAAGTCGTCCGGGTTCTCAATCACTTCCTGGTCTGGACCGAGCAGGTCCGTATTGGTCATTGCCAACTTGGCCAAATCATCCCGTCCGGTTGCGGAAAGGTAACGACCCATGGAGTCGTCCCAGGCAAACACCGAACAGGTTGCGCCAAGTTCGGCGCCCATGTTGCAAATGGTGGCTTTGCCGGTACAGGAAAGTGAGTCACAGCCTTCACCAAAGTATTCCATTACCCGGTTGGTGCCGCCTTTCACGGTGAGAATACCCAGCAGTTTCAGGATTATGTCCTTGGGTGCCGCCCAGCCGGACAAAGTTCCCGTGAGTTTCACTCCGACCACTTCCGGTTGCAGCACTTCCCACGGAAACCCAGCCATTACATCGACGGCATCAGCACCACCAACGCCGATTGCGCACATTCCGAGACCGCCGGCATTCGGGGTGTGTGAGTCGGTGCCAATCATCAAACCGCCCGGAAAGGCATAGTTCTCAAGCACGATTTGGTGAATGATGCCGGAACCAGGTTTCCAAAAACCAAGGCCGTAGCGGGCGGAAACAGATTCGAGGAAGGAGAAAACCTCGGCATTTTCTTTTTGTGCAACCGCGAGGTCATTTTCAGCGCCTTTGTGGCCAAGCAATAAATGGTCACAGTGAACAGTACTTGGTACTGCCGCTTCGTCCTTGCCGGCCATCATGAATTGCAACAGCGCCATTTGTGCGGTTGCGTCTTGCATCGCAACCCGGTCCGGGAGCAGGTTCAGGTAGGCCTTGCCGCGTTCTATGTCGGAGCCGGAGGCATCGTCAAGGTGACCCAGCAGAATCTTCTCGGTCAAGGTCAGTGGTCGTCCGAGTCGCTTGCGTACGACTTCAAGGTTGGTGCGGGAGCGAGCGTAAACGCCCTCAACCATTTCAAAAGTGGATGCGATGGAGGCCATGGCCTCTCAGTTTATTCGCTCTATTCGCCTTTTGCTGCTAGTTCTTTGCGAATAGCTGCTTCGAGCTCATCGGGCTTGAAGCCCCACGGGCCCTTGCCGCCGGCATAGACCACGCTGCCGGCTTTGTCGATCAGGAAAAGGCGGTCTGGCCAGGCCGCCCACGCCTTTAATGTCGGGTCATCTATGGTGTCTACTACGGCTGTAATATCGGCAATGGACAGTGAGACCATGCAACGCCCCGCTAACTGCATCCGCTCCTGGTTAGTTTCCGGTTCCTCGACAATCGGGGAACCACGCCCCGCCTTGGGAAAGAAACCATCGATGGCATGCGCTTCAGCGATATAGACCACCAGAAACTGGACGCGATTACCCCAGCGGCGATGGAGCTCGTTCAGCCGACCGGCTGAGCGACGAAATGGAGGTCAGGTATAGGACCCAAAAATAAGAGCAACCGGCTTGTCGCCGCGGAAATCAGAAAGTTTGACCGGGGCGCCGGACAGTTGCCCTGCCAGTAAAACAGCCTCGCCCGGAGTCAAGCCGCTCGGTTGGTCGAAGGTAATTAGGGATTTGCCAGGAAGAGCAGATTGGACGGTGACCGCGCAAAGTAATTTGTCGCCGTGGAAAACTTGCATTTCCTTTCCGATTGCGGTCTCGGTGAACTGGCGGAACTCTTTTTCAACCTGTTCAAACCAAACACGTACGGCCGGATTGCCTAAATGGTCCAGCGCAGGAGCGGCCCCCTCTACGGTTGCCAAAAATGGTTTCAGGCCTTCTACCTCAAATCGGAGGACTGGGTCTCGAACCAAAACGGGCAATTCAAAATCGGGGGCGACATCTCCCACCAGCGGGGCTTTCAGGTTGCGGCCAGGGGGGCGTGCCGAAGATCCGCGTGGGCCACGTCGCTGTCGTTGCTGTCCAAGTTTGGCAACATCCGCTTCACTTAGCTTGCCGTCGCCATTCGTGTCCAACGACGCCCAATGCTCATCGTTATGGGTGTACTCCTCGCGTGATATCACCCCGTTCTTGTCGCTGTCGTAGCGGCTTACCAGTAACTCCCAAGCGGAGGCGGGGGCTACAACCTGGTCATTGGCAGGATCAGTCTGTTGCAGGAGCAGGACAAGAGGGGCGAAACAAAGCATTAACTATTTACCCCGCAAGCAGCGAAGGGTTCCTTCAGGCCTGGGCCGAAAGCGCAGGACCCTTCTCAAAACTGCTGAGGGGCCAGAGGCCCGGTCGTGACTCCTCGACCAGCCATTCTTGCATGGTGGCTTCAAGCGCAGACAACTCGCGCAACCGGGCACCGCGCAACATCTGCGAAACGGCCTGTTGGGTGATGCCAAGTTTGGCTGCGACCTCTTTTTGTTTGCCAAGGTTGCGGTAGGTGCGAACTGCGGCGGCACGGGTGGGGGTCCAATCTTCGCGGATTGTCGCATGCAAAAGTGCAGCGGTTTCCGCCATCCGCATCTCCGGTGCTTTGCGGCTGGTGATGTTGAAATTAAATGCAGAGCCGGAGCGCCGAGCCTCCATCACCGCGGCAAGTGCGCGGGTGTGAGCATTGGCATCCGGGGTTGGCCCGACTTGGTGGCCGACCGAAACCAGGGAAGTGGTCAGGCGCATTGGCCAAACTGCTTCGGCAAGGGCAACGGCAAAATCGAAAGCCAGGTTTGAGGTATTTAAGACCGCTGAAATACAATTCTCGCCAACCTGAATGGGAGCGCTTAGAGAATCCTCGAAGCGGCGCGAAAGTTCACCTGCGGCCTCCTGAAACTTAACCGTAGTGTTGGTGTTACGGTTCGGCTTGCGAGGGGATGCGGCGATTGCGATACGGGGTCCAGTGCTCATCGCTCTCTATCCTAGCCATCTTGGTATGATTACTTCCATGAGCAAACTGAACTCCTTACTGATTGTTGCAATTGCTATATTTGCAATGTCCTCTTGTGCCGGCAAAGTCGAAGAAACAACCACCCAAGAGGCGGTGGTCTGCTGTGGTGGTAATTGTGATGCCCCTGCTGGCACTTGCTGCTCCGATGGCACCTGCGGAGGCAACCACGATGAGCTGCCGTTAGCACCGAAAGAGCAATAATTCGGCCCCCAACGAGGAGAAAGGTGCTTAAATGTGAGTATGAAAAGATGGCTCTTCTGGTTCGCCGGGAACACCTCGAGGCTCTGTATGATCCGGACACCGCCGCTTTCATGAAGCAAATTGCCGAAGAATTTTCTCAGTATT
>NVRO01000004.1 GCA_002400895.1 Planctomycetota bacterium | reverse complement strand
CTTGACCAACTCGGCGAAAGGAAGGAGCTTGTCTCGCGTCGCCTCAAAACGAGAGTGGGAGGTCTCCAGCACGATAGTCAGATCGGACTGAAGAATGAGAGGTAGGGCTGAATCGCTCACTTATTGAACAAAGCTGGGATGATGACCTTTCACTTCGAGCCGCAAGCCGTGAGAAAGGTAGCCCCCCATTGTACGTGCAATCCGCTCTGCCTCCAAGGGGGTAAAGCCAGCGGCTGGTATCGCCAAGGAACAATCATGCTGAGGTCCAGTAGCCGCGAAAGCAGCCAATGAGGCAATTCCGAGCGGCAATTCCCCTAGTGGTCGGTCAAGCCTCCACTCCCCCACTCCCAGTTCGCAAGCCAATGCCAGAGATGATTCAATAGCACTACTGCCAGCAAAATGAGTGCGCAAGTCGTTCAAGGAACAAGCACCAAGCTCCGGCCAACTCAGACCACGCACTTCCAGGCTAGTGGTGCTTCCATCCCAACCACTGGCAGAGCAATCGGGGCAGGGTACAAGTAGTTCCGGGTGGGGTCGATGTCCGCCAAGCCCGCGGCACTTTCCACACAATTTTGCACCTTTGGCTGTTCCCAAATCGGCCTCGGTCCAGCCCCGCAATCGCGCCTCCTCGGAGGCCAGGTACTGGTTYCGCAACGGGGCACATAAGCCCAGCGCTTGYCGTAAGCTTGAAGWACCTGCGGCCGGTCTGGGGTCGGCCCAATCATGAAGATTGAACTCCAGACTGAAACCAGAGACCACCCCCTTAAACTGTGGGTCCACATCGGCTCCGGATTTCTCGCCACTTTCAGCATCAGTAAAACGATGCAAACCAATCAACATTTCTTCCCGCAAGCGCTTGGCCAAACTCAAGGGAAACCCAGCCAACGGTTGGTCATGCAGCAAGACCACACCTTCAACCGGGTATAACAACCAGCCACAAAGCCGTGCCAGGCGGTACTCCAGGGGCTGCAATGAGCGCATGGGACTATCACCAGAGTGGTGTAGCAAGGAGGTTCCAGCTAACAGTTCCAGCGCACGCAGAAAAGGACCATGGGCGGCAGCATGCTTTTGTAAATGCTCGAGGGATTGCTGCAGTGATAGTTTTCTAAGGTCCTGGCTTGAGTATCCACCCAGACGATACTCGATGGCGGCGTGATGGTGGTGGTCACCGACACCGCAGTCACGACAACTTCCAAGTTGATAGTTGAAGTCATCCGCATCGGAACCATCATCGCCGTCTCCCTCTCCCCCTCCACTCGGTCGGGCGAGGATCAGACCAGCACCCAAAAGTTTGGCGTGATGCTCGACCTCACGTAATCGTTCGTTGCTGGGGGCATCAGCTCGAGGAGTAAAAGTGTCCAGCAAAACCAAATCATCACTTTTGAGACCGACTTCGGAGGTCAACAACACCCGCTCACCATTGCGCAATACACGCCTGAAGCCGGCGGCTCGCAGCATCGTCGAAACTTCTTCGACTGCTTTCTGCAGTTTCAGCCTGGTGGTGAAATTGTACTCGGTATCGGAACATAATCCGAATCGGGCAGCTTCAACCAGTTCGGGCCAGGGTCCACCGCCGCCGCAGGCGACGCACCGCAGTTGCCCGGATCTGCTCAAGGCATCGGCAATGCTGCCACTTATCCCCAACAACTCACACACTTCGGTATTGCTTGACGGAGTGGACGGCCAGGCTACCGGAGGCAACGCCTTCAACTCACCAAGTTCACCGGAACCTGCCAACAGGTCGGCCGCCAACGGCGACCGGGTTGCCATCTCCCGCAGCAGGTCATGCTCCAGGGAAAGTCGCCCTTGGCGACAAAAGTCTTCGGGGACTATTTCCCCGGTGATTGCATCCAGCTCGCCGGGCGCAGGAGGCGCCGGTTCACCTTCAATCCGCGAACGCAACCAGTTGCCAGTAACGGTGTCAGCGAGTTTGAATTCCTCAAGAGGCCCGTTGAACACGACCTGACCGCCGCTCGAGCCCGCTCCTGGTCCAAGTTCAAGCAGGTGATCGGCGCAACGTAATAGCACTTCATTGTGCTCCACCACCCAAAAGCTGTGCCCCTCACTACTCAAGCGGCGCAACACTTCAACCACCCGCACCGCCTCTTCTGGAGGTAAGCCCAGGCAAGGTTCATCAAGTAGAAACAGTCTCGGTATTCCGGGGCGACTTGAAGCCAATTCACGGGCCAGAGCGATTCGGCTGCGCTCGCCCAAACTGAGATTACGGCCCCGCTCTCCCAAACAGCGTTCGCTCATTCCCAGTTCGCACAAGATGCGCACCAAGCGCCGCAACCGGCCGCTATGGGGAAGCCGGCCGGCGAGTTCCGACAAGGGAGTGGTCAACCACTCCCGCAAGCTCCGCTGCCGCAACCGCAACTCCAATAAGTCCTCACGCAATCCAAGGCCGGCGCAAAGCACACATGGCAAACGATCGGCATCCAAACCATGACCGAGACATCTACGGCATCCACCCCTGGACTTCTTGGCCACCAGGTCGGAATGGCTGAGCCCGCGAATGCGACCTTCTTCGCCGTCAGCAAATGCCTTGCGAACTTCACTCCAGGCGCCACTCAAAGTTGCCACCGTACTCATCGCCGCCGAGCCCAGGGCACGCTCCAGCAACACGGCGACACCACCTGGAGGAGCTTCTCCTGTGAAGCCCTCGCCGGCACGCAAGCGAGGCAATATTTCATCCTCCAACAAAGTGCTCTTGCCCGAACCGCTAATTCCGCAAATGGCGACGACTTGATTCAACGGGAGCTCAACAGATGGAATCTGCAGACAACGCGCATTAAGCTGTTCAAAACCCAGGCATGGCCCGGAAGTGACGAGCCTAGCCGGCGGTAGTTCTTCGTTCAAGGGCGGAAGTTGTTGGCGTACACCGGTGGCCACCACCACCCCACCAGCGGGCCCTCCGCCGGGTCCCAAGCGGACAAAACAATCGGCACCCTCCAGAAATTCACGGGAGGGATCCGCGGTGAGAACGGTGTTGCCCTGCTCCACCAGCTCGCGCAACAACTTCACCACTGCCCTACGCTCGCTGCCGTGCAAGCCCATCCCCGGTTCATCAAACAGCACCAGTTGCTCGCGCCGAACCTGGGAAAGCATGGCGCACAACTCGAGGCGACGACTCTCACCCAATGAAAGAGTGCCCAGCAAGCGGCCAGCTTCAAGGTGTCCCATGCCGGTGGACAGCAGACTTTGCAGACGGCGGTCGGTGTCGTCATGCACTTCCCCCGGTAATCCAGAAATATCCTTAATGGAAGCATTTGACCATTGTTCCCAGCTGACTCCATCAAGCTCCCAATCGGTGACCGCCTCGACTGCGAGCGGTAATGCTTGAATCGAATTGTTTCCTAGTTGGTGAGCACATTGAGGACAGCGACCAACCGCGGATTGCAGCAAACAATCGCCGTTCACCTCGAGCATGACATCACCACCGCGGCGCAGCGCCAACTGCAGCGCGTCCTCAACTCGTTGTCGTTTGCCGGGTTGCCAACGCAAGCGGTCCAGCAATAGCCAGGCTCCGGCGGGCAAAACCGGAGGGGATTCTTCGAGACGAGCAAGCCCGCTCTCCATCCGCACCCTGGTCCATCCGGCCAACAGCAACTCCTCGCTGGAATTACCACCGGCTTCGGCAAAGACCAACAGGGTGGCTCCACGGTCCCATTGCTTGCAGTTGCCCAACAACGCCCTGCTTCCCGGCGGGGTCCAGTGTTGGGAGCAATTCGGACAACTCCGTTTGCCGGCGAGCAAGAAGGCGCGGACCAGCCGCGGCCACAGGTTGAGGGCATCGCGCAGTAACTTCTTGCGCCGCGTTCGCGGAATTTCGCCGGCAAGGCAAACCACCGGCTGCATTCCGTCGACCTCGTCGCATAGGGAGGCCATCCAGTCACTGTCACCCCCGGGCAGCGCAGTGGAATCGTAAAGCACCCGGAATCGCCGACGTGCGATGGGTTCAAGCACCCCGAACAACAACGCACTTTTTCCGGAACCACTGGGACCATGTAATGCGGTCCAATGACCATGTGGCAAATCGAGGTCGATGTCGCGGAGGTTGCCAGCACGCAAGCCACGCAAGCGAAGCTCGCGCGTGCTCACCGGGCTTGCTCTACCGGCAGGTCACCAAGCGGTGGATAGTCCTGACCACGACCGCGCAGCAGATGTTCACGCATTTGCTCACACAAAACAGCCGGTCCGGCAATGATGTTAGCGCCGTGGACACAATCGCCTCCGGGAACAATGGTGTCAGCGATACCGCCAGCTTCACGTACCAGGATTACACCTGCCGCACAGTCCCAGGCCCCAAGATGAAGTTCCCAATAAGCATCAATACGACCTGCGGCAACATAGGCCAAGTCTATTGCCGCCGAACCCATTCGGCGGATACCGCGCAACTTGAGGAACAGACGATTGAAGTTTTCCAGATTGTTGTCCGCCAATAAATGGCGGCGGTAGGGGAATCCGGTGGCCAGCACCGCTGTCGACAATTCGGCTTTTGCACTGGTAACGACCAGTTCCCCATTGAGACGGCAACCATCGCCCAAACGGGCAGTAAAGGTCTCACTAAGTACCGGCAAATGGACCACTCCCATTACCGGAACTCCTTCCTCGAGGAGAGCTATGGAGACCGAGAACATCGGCAAGCCCTGGACAAAATTCACCGTCCCGTCCAGAGGATCCACACACCAGAGACGACCTTGTTCCGCTTGATTACTGCTGTTGCCGCTTTCTTCCGCCAAGATTCCGTCATCAGGAAACGCCGCACCGATTCCATCCAGGATGATGGCTTCAGCCGCAGTATCTGCGGATGTCACCAAGTCGCGGTCGACTGACTTACTGGAGACCTCGAGGTCCCTCTCCCGATATGACATCAACAACTCACCCGCACGATTGGCAAGCTCGATCGCAGTCGCAAGTTCGGCTTTCAGTTCTTCGCCCATTTGCTCAACACCTGCTCAAGAATGTCTTCCTGGAGTGCCTTAAAGCGCGCGTTGTTGGTACGGGGGCTGCCATCCGGCTGATAATTAACCACGATGGAAAAGCTCAAGACATCGTCATCGCCTGCCAGTAAATACCCTGAAAGAGCACTGGCACCACTGATCCAACCAGTCTTTGCGTGCACCCGCCCGGGTTGAAAAACCTGATTTCCGAACCGAGCCTTAAGCCGCCCCTCAACACCTGCCACCGGCAGGGAATCGAACCAAACTGCACCCTGTTCGCTTTCCCCCATCATTCTTAACAGAGCGCAAACTTGCTTCACGCTTGCAGTATTTAATGGTGTACCCAAGTCGCGGGCCAAGCCGCTGCCATCGACTTGACTGCGGGCACCAAATTCCCAACCAGCTTCATGCAAACTGGCTTCGACTGCAACTGACGCAGTGGAGAAATCGCCACCCTCGCCATAAAGGCGTGCCAGGGTCAGAAAAAGAACTTCACTCACGAAGTTATCGCTGTCCTTGTTGGCGACAGCCACCGCCTCCGCCAGAGTCCAGGCCGAAGGGTGGCGGTAAAGCAGRAAAGTCTCCCTGGTRCCTACAGCATCGGGCTCGCTTTCATTGCGCCAACTACTGGAAGCGGCTGGAATTCCACGGGAACGCAATCCCTCCAAAAACCAATGTTGAAACAAATCACGAGGTTCGCTGACCGCCAGAGCCACTTCACCGGTTGTGTTCTGACTGCCGCGGACCTGGATGGAAAATTGATTCCCACTCCACCAGGCTGACAACGGAGTACCAGGTTTACCGGTCTTGCGCTTGACCTTGAGTGCGGCCCCCAGGGGAGGGATGATTTTAAGTTGCCCGTCAATACTTTCAATGAGCAGACAATTGCCTTCAACTGCCAGGGCCGACACCGGCGCACACCATTTGTTCATCCACTGGTCTTCGGGCCAATCGGGATGGCGAACGGGTCGAGCAAAAAAAGTGTCGTCAAAAATCACCTCGCGCAGCGAACTAATTTCCCGGTCTTTCAGCATTGCAACTACCTGGTCCAACATCCGCGCTCCCCCATCTACACCTTTGGCCAGGCGCAGGGAAGGATCACCACCACCGACCACATATAGTCGTTGTTGGTAAAGGAAGAAACTGGTCTGCCAGCGATAGTCGGAACCAAGTTCAGCCATCGCCGCTGCGGTAGTAAACAATTTGGTATTTGACGCCAACACCATCTGTTGTTCGGAGCGGAAAGAAAATACCGATTCGCCGGCCTGGTCTTCTACCTGCACGGCAACCTCAATCCCATTTTCCGCATCTACTTTCCGCACCAACTCGTACTGCGCAAAGATTCCGCTTTGCAGAAGAAGTAGCAGTGCTAAAACCCTTATCGCAAGCGGCATCACGGGCGCACCTCGTCAAAGGCTAAAACCCAGGCCACAGCAAGAAAGTCACGCGCAATCCACATCAGTTTCTTTGCCTCGATGGTAGCGGCGACATCTCCGGGTTTGTGATACACCAGATTGTCATTAATGTCGCCCTCGAAAAAGAAAAAGGCATCTACTCCTTGCTGATGGAATGGATACTGGTCGGAACGATGGAAGAGATCGCGCCCATACTTGGTGTCCAGCTTTAACGGATTCTTGATGCGCTTGTGAACCCGCTTGAAGGC
Organism: Planctomycetota bacterium; assembly: GCA_002400895.1. The sequence goes on along the minus strand of NVRO01000004.1, from coordinate 10,947 downwards.
CTTGGCCCATGCCGGTTTATCCCACAAGCCACCGATGTTCATGGTCTTGGGATTGGTTCTTGCAATCTGGTCCATGTTCAGCATCGCAATGGTCTTTTCATGGGCAACAACCGGATTCTGACAGTAGGCGCGAGAACCGAGCAAGCCGCGCTCTTCCCCGGTGAACCATAAAAACAGGATGTCCTTCTTGGGCTGAGTCCCAGCCAAGGCCTGCGCCACCTCCAACAGGGCCGAGCTGCCGCTGGCATTGTCATCGGCGCCCGGGTGTAAAGCCACCTCCCCACCCCAAAGTCCGGCGGAATAATTATGCCCTACATGGTCGAGGTGAGTGCCAAGCACAACAGCCTCACCATCATCATCGCTGCCCCGAAGCCACGCACCAAGGTTCCAATAATCTCGCTCTTCGGTATCCCAAGCGACCTCAAGCTCGACCTTGGTACCACTTGGAGCCTTCAATAATCTGGGCCTGCGCTTCTTTTCAATGGAAGCAAAGTAATCCTCAATCGAGGTTCCGAAAATGGCCGAAGCCACATCCCTGGAACAGCTCATTACCGGGATTGCCGGCCACCTCGACAGCCTTTCCAGCGCCCTTGCCGCCGCCGCGTCGGGGAGTGGAACCGGCATCATTCCCGGAAGCGGAATTGAAGAGTCAAGAAACGCTCCCGGATCCGGGACCAGTACCAAGGCAATTGCCCCGGCATCGGCAACTGCCTTGGCCTTGATGCCGAAGTTCGAATGGCGAGTTGCGTCGATGCCATCGAACTTCTTCGATTTGGGGTCATCGGCGCGTGGCTCCCGGGTAAAGGCAAAGACCACCTTGCCCTTGACCTTTCTCTCTGGCAGGTCCTGCCAGCGCTCATTACGCGCATCTATGGCATAACCGACAAATACCGCCTCCCCTTCGGCTGCCGCCTCCTTGCTCCCGAGCACCGGGACAAATTCGGCTTCCGCCTTCAGTTCATGCTCTTCCTTCTTGCGGCTCCAAACTAATTGAGAATCGCCGGAGGTAATCGAATTCAATGTCCATGGCAAGCGAAATGAGCCTTCCGTTCCCGCCGGCTCAAAGCCGAGAGTTGTCAATTGAGTCTCCACATATGCGCCAGCGAGCTCCAATCCGGGAGAAGGAGTAGCGCGCCCTCCGTATGCCGGTGATGCCAGGACATCCACATGCCCTTGGCATTCTTCCAGGGTAATGGTGGCAACACGCTCCAGCAGTGGGTCTTCCTGAATACTCCAASTKGWTGACAACAGCAGGCAACATAGAAGCGCAAGTTTGCTTTTATTCATGATGAATAACCCTGAGGAAAATCACGTTGCCATTTGATTGCACTGGCAATCACTTCTTCAATATTGGTGTGCTGAGCTTGCCAGCCAAGTTCACTATTTGCCAAACTCGGGTTTGCAACCAAGGATGCCGGGTCGCCGACACGCCTGGGGCCGTTACAAAACGGCACTTCGACTCCACTCCCCCTGGAAACCGCARCGATTATTTCCTTCACGCTGACCCCGGAACCGGTGCCCAAGTTCCAACTTCCGGAACTACCTCCCTGTTGCAAGCGTTCGAGCGCGAGCAGGTGGGCGGAAGCAAGATCGTCAACATGGATGTAATCACGAATGCAAGTGCCGTCCGCGGTATCCCAGTCAGTGCCGAATACAACGAGTTCGGGTCCATTGCCCAGGGCGGCTTGGATTGCCAGCGGAATCAAGTGAGATTCCGGCTCATGATGCTCACCATGTTTTCCATCAGCACTGGCACCACAGGCATTGAAATAGCGCAAGGCGGCATACTCACCCTGGCCGGCCGCAGCACGGTCGGCAAGCAACTTCTCAACCGCCAACTTGGTGTTTCCATAAGGATTAACCGGTGCTTGCGGATGCTCTTCGTCAAGACGGGGCTGCTGGGGATTGCCAAAGGTTGCACAGGTGGAACTAAACACGAAGGGCACCCCATTGAGTGCATCACAAAGGTTAATTACCGGAACCACGTTGCTGCGCCAATAAAGCAATGGTTGCTCCACACTTTCGCCGACGTAGGCACGTGCTGCAAAATGAATAATGCCGTCAAAATCCCGCGACTCAAGATAGACCGTCACAGCATCCTGATCCAACAACTCCAACTGTTCGAAATCACCGTCCCAAGCCTGACGATGTCCTTCGGACAAGTTGTCAACCACGCTTACTTGATGACCAGCGTCTCGCAAGAAACGTGCGGTGGCGCTACCAATGTAACCGCAGCCTCCGGTGACCAGAATGTTCATTGTTGTTGTTATTCAGTAGTTAGGGATTAAGAGTCTGCGCACACCATAACCGCCAGCCGATGGCGATTTCTTCCCGTTCATCGAGCCTCGGGTCAAATCCAATCGCAACTCGATGCTGGCAAAGGGACTGCAAGGCACGCCGCGCAGCCCGGAAAAGGGCCCGGTTTTCGGGCACCAGCAATGGTAACAGAGACGGAGCCTGAGCCATTTCACCAGCCCGCTCCAAACAACCACAAGCGGCAATGCGTACCGCCATAGATTGGTGGTCGAGAAAGTCCAGTGCGAACTCCGCATCTGTCGGCCCCCCGCGGAGCCCAAGCTGATTTAGGGCTACCTGCAATACCCGCGAGTCGGAGTCAACCAAAGCACCGATGAACACATCCAGATCACCGGGAAAAAGGTCGCGGGCAAGATAAACAATCCCGGCCAATCGTGCGTCTGCATCCTGATGGTGGCGCAGCAAGGCTACCGCGTCGTTGACATTTTCCGGTTTGGCTTGACTAAAGGCACGCAATCTAGCCAATGCCATCCGTTCATTTTCTGCCATCTCATCCGGATTCAATACCAATTCTACACATCGCAACGCCGCCTCAATGTCACCAATCTCTTCCCACAGGGAAGATGCGGTCAAGGCCAATCCTTCACCCTGCCCGGGTGGAGCCGCGTACGCCAACTCTTCGAACAAGGCTGCCGCAGATGCCGTTTGTTGCTCGCGCAAATAGAGTTCAGCCAGGCCACGGCGCGCCATACTGGCTCCGGTGCCAGCATCGCGTTCAATCGCAGATGCCTCCTCGAGCAAGGCAATCGCTGCAGCACCATCGCCGATTGCCTGCAAGTCGTCGGCAAGATCAATTCTCAAGCCGAGGTCGCTGGGGTCGGCGTTGAACAAAATCAAGCGCAGCCGGCTTGCGGTGAACCTGTCGCCGGCGCCATCTGCGGCGCGCAATCGGCGTAAATCCCATTTCCTCGTAACCGGGTTGCGACGTGCCCAGGTGTCGAGTGCCAGGGCGGCCTGTTCCCAGTCGCCGGCAAGTTCGAAGCTCCGCGCCTGCTGTAACAGGGCGGGGACCGGTTCAGTGAGATCAAGGTCCCCGGTCCTGCTCAGCCCCAACGGTTGACCAGCTGTACCACATGCGCACAAGCACAGCAGTAAACCCAGTTGCCGCCATTTCACTTCAGCAACTCCTGCCAGAATCCGGGAAACGACTTGGCGACACACGCGCGGTCGTCCACTTCCAATCCTGCCACCGCAGCGGCCATCGCCAGACGGTGGTCACCATCGGTCACAAATGCTTGCTGCCTGGAACCTGTCGCAGTTGGTTTGATCAACAAGCTACCGCTGGTCGGCTCCCCCACTTCAGCCCCGAGCCTGGTCGCCAAACGGGAAATCCCGCTGAAGCGATCGGATTCCTTGAACCGCAGCCGACCGACTCCGGAAATAACAACTCCCGAGGGTAGGTGGGCTGCCAACACCGCAAGAGCGGGAGCGACATCAGGACAGGCGTCTACATTGAACTCAAGGGATGTGGCACTACTGCTGGTCACATTGGCGGCATCAATGGAGCGTTCGCCGACATCAAACTGGCCGGCAGATTCCTCGCACAACAAGCCTTGCTCAAGGAGCCAAGTCGCAAAACATGCTTCCGGGTGACTTGGCGACCATGGTCTCGCGAAACTTACCGGACGTTGTTCCAGAATTGCCCGCACCAGGAAAAAGCTGGCGGCCGAAGCGTCAGCCGGACATTCCCATTTACATGGTTGGGGTGGCCCGGGACGCAACAATACATAGTCACCAACAACTGCGGCGGAGCGCTCTCCGCAAAAATCGAGGATGGTGTCAATGGTCAATTCGAAGTAACCAGGAGATGGCAAATCAGGCGGCAAATGTAAACGCACCTCCTCGCCGGCCGAACGGCAGACAGCGGCCAAGGCCAAACCCGAGTGGAACTGCGAACTGGCTCCGGCAGGGCAGAGCCAATCGCCGCCGGGTAGCGCCCACGGACCGACCTTGATGTGCTCACCAACTTCGATGCTCTGCCCCATATCCACAAGGAAGTCGAGCAGAGGGGAATGTGGTCGGCCCATCAAGCCGGGGCTGCCGCAAACACCAAAGCCACCGGGCGAGATACTTGCCAGGGCCACCAGCAACCTGAGGTTGGTGGCGGCCTCACCGGCGTCAACCATCAACTCACCACCAATCGGAGGCCCGGACATGCCCTCTATTTCAATTTCGCCACTAACTGCCGACGACGAATCAAATCCAGATTCCAGGTCCGGGTGAATACCCGCTCCCAGCGTGGAAAGTGCTGCAGCCAGGTGGCGGGTGTCTTCGCTATTGCTCAAACCGCTCAGAGAACTCCGCCCACTGGCACATGAGGCCAATATCAGCGCGCGTGCGCTGGCCGACTTGCAACCGGGAAGGTCGATACGAGGATGATGTGTAGATTGCAAAGACACCTGTAGATTCTAAACCTGCCTACGCTAGAATCGTGGTTATGAGTGCCTCAATCCCCACCACCGAAAGCGGCGTCTCCGGATACCGTGGCGGGCTCAAAATACCCGGCTGGGATTTGTTTTATACCGGTAAAGTCCGCGATCTTTACCGCCATCCCGATCATCCCGGGAATCTACTGATGGTGGCCACCGACCGCCTCTCGGCCTTTGACGTGGTCATGAACGAAACCGTACCCGACCGGGGACGCGTACTAACCCACATCACCGAGTATTGGCTGAGCCAAGTTGCCGACACCATTCCTCCCGCGCGCATCACCTGCGAACCGGAACAAGTACCCGACTTGCCCAGCGGATGCCACCAGCAACTGCGGGGACGCCTGACCTGGACCCGGGAGGCTGAACGGGTCAACGTGGAGATTGTGCTGCGTGCCTACCTTGCCGGTTCCGGATGGCGCGAATATGAGCAAAACGGAGGTCTCTGGGAACAGACCCTGCCGACCGGGCTGAAGATGGCCTCTCAGCTGCCATCAATCATGCACACTCCCACCACCAAGGCGGAAAAAGACGAACCGATTTCTTGGGAACAGGCAGTCGAGTTGATCGGCAATCCCGAGGATGCAGAAAAAATTCGCGCAACCGCCACCAGTATTTTTAGTAGCGCCAGCGAGCGCTGCGCCGAGAAGGGAGTGCTGCTCGCCGACACCAAGTTCGAGTTCGGCCGCATTGACGGTCAACTGGTATTGATCGACGAAGTGATGACTCCCGACTCATCACGTTATTGGCCGTCCGACCAAGTCGTCGAGGGTACCGAGCCACCGAGTTGGGACAAGGAAATCGTACGCACTTACCTGCGTTCGCTCAGTGACTGGAACCGCCAGGCACCACCGCCTTCCATTCCTGACGAAATTATCAGCCGCACCGGCGATAAATATATGGAAATCTGCACGATTCTGACCGGCTCAACTCCGGTTAGCTGCTGATTCACGCACCAGGGCTACTTCCAACAGAGCCAGATCGGCAGGACTAACTCCAGCCAGTCGCCCCGCTACACCCAAGCTGCTGGGGCGTTTTTGGATCAGCCATTCGCGTGCTTCGTTACGCAGACCGGACAACTGAGTGTAGTCAAAGCCCTCAGGAATCCGAGTATTCTCCCGTTCCGAAGAACGCTCTACCCACCTCCACTGTCTGGCCTCATAACCGGCATATTGGATGTCGGCCTCCAGGGTCTGCCAATGATCAAACTCCGGAAGCCATTCACGTGCCGCCGGCTCCTGTTGCAACATTGACTCCAGCCCACCGTCATGGCGGCGCAAAATTTTCAACAAATCCGGCCGCTCACGCTCCAGCCTTTGCTTTACTTTTTGAATCCGGTCCTGCTTCACCACGTTGCACTCCGCCCGCAGAGTGGAAACTCCACCGATTGAAGCTGCCAGCGGAGTAAGTCGACGGTCGGCGGTGTCGTGGCGCAGGAGCAGTCGATGTTCAGCACGGGAAGTGAACATCCGGTAGGGTTCATTGGGGTCACAGACCACCAGGTCGTCAATCAACACCCCGATGTAAGCCTGGTGGCGACCAAGTACGAACTCGGCTTGACCGGCCAGTTTCAGGGCGGCGTTGAATCCTGCCATGATTCCTTGGGCGGCGGCTTCTTCATAGCCACTGGTGCCACAAATTTGACCTGCCAAGTACAGACCGGGAACCGAGCGAACCTCCATCGTGCGGCGCAAACAACTGGGAGAGATAAAGGTGTATTCGACCGCATAACCGGGTTGCACAATCCGCGCCTTTTCCATGCCGACGATGGTGCGCACGAATTGTTCCTGGACCTCAACAGGAAGTGAGGTGGAAATACCATTTGCGTACAACACATCGGAGGTGAAGCCTTCAGGCTCAAGGAAAACCTGATGTTCGGAGCGGTCGGCGAAACGCACTATCTTGTCTTCGATGGATGGGCAGTAGCGCGGACCACGCCCCTCAATGCGGCCTGCGTACATCGGAGCAAGATGCAAATTGGCACGCACTATTTCATGAGTACGCTCAGATGTCCGCGTAATCCAGCACGAAATCTGGTCACGTTCAATCGCTTCACTCAGGAAGGAAAAGCGGCAAGGATTGGCGTCACCGGGCTGTTCTTCCATTTTTGAAAAATCCACAGAATCAAGCGCGATTCGCGGCGGCGTTCCGGTCTTCAGGCGATTGGTCTTCAAACCGGCCGCGCGCAACGCCGCTCCCAACGCAGCAGCCCCATCTTCACCAACCCGTCCACCGGCTTGCTGTTCGCCCCCGGTATGCAAAATGCCTTCGAGAAAAGTCCCGGTAGTGAGAATGACTGCCGGGGCGAGGATGGTCTCGCCATCGGCCATGCGCACGCCACGTAGGCCCGCTTGAGTTGATTCACCACGGAACAACAACTCGGTTGCTTCGCCAGCGATGACTTCAACCCCGCCTTGCTCCTCCAGCAGCTCCTGAACCACCTTTTCATAGCCCTCGCGATCGCATTGGGCACGGGGAGACTGCACTGCCCTCCCCTTGCTGGTGTTCAGAGTACGAAACTGAATCCCTGCCCGGTCGGCGGCAAGCCCCATCAAACCACCCAGTGCATCGACCTCTCGCGCGAGTTGACCTTTGCCGATTCCGCCGATTGCCGGGTTGCACGACATCCGTCCGACTGCTGAGGGGTTAAGACTTAATAACCCCGTACGTGCACCAATCCGCGCAGCGGCAGCCGCGGCTTCCACCCCGGCATGTCCACCACCGACTACGAGAACATCAAATTTCTTGCCCATCTTCATTTCGCGCCTGCAGGATGCCGGTAAAACTCACTTGCAAGCAGTGCAACCGAGCGGCCTGATTGCGCTATTCTAATACACCAATGTCTTTTAACCCCCTGTTTTCCTTGCCGCCGCRCAGTCGCTTATTGGCGCTGATYGCAGCTGCCTGGTTGCTGTGGCCACAGCAGGCTGTTTCAGCACAGGGTTCGAGCGGTTTTGAGGCGCTGCAGGCTCAGCTGGCCGAGATTGCCGCCAGTCGTCGAATCGCCGCGAGGAATGCCTGGGAGCAACATGGCTTGGCCTATTTGAACAAGCCGAGCAAACAGAGTTTGGCGCCGCTATTGGCCGCCGCACCCGAGATTCAAGAGGTGCTACTGGATGAGATCAGGCTGCGCCTGGCCGACCACAGTGCTTCCGGAATTCGTACCCGCACCGACTTGATTGCTGCCATGGCGGCATCCATCAGCCCGAGTGGTGCAGATTTATTGCTGGGTCTGATACCAAGCCTTGGCGACTTGAATGCCAGAGCCGCATTAGTGGCCAGCGCCAGCGGTGGTTCGACCGCCGCACCAGTTTTTGCCTTCGGTCTGCTCACTACCGGGAACTCACCGCTACGTCGGCTGGCGGCGAGCGAGGTTCTATTGGAATTCGGACCGGTGCATGATGCTGAAAAATGGTTGCCGTTGATCCCACTCGGGATTGCGGATACTAATCTCGGCCTGGCATTGAGCAGTTACGCCAGTCGGCCACTCCTACCCGCAAAGCTGACCCTGCCCGATACCTTCTGGTCAATCACCAATCCCGAGCTGTTACATGGACTGATGGAACTATTGAAGGCGATTCCCAACCGCCATGCCGAGGAACTTGTCTCCGCAGTAGCCATGGATTCTGCAGCTCCGCAAGAATTGCGTCTGTTGGCCCTGCAAGTTTGCGAAAGTTCGGCTAGTCAATTTCACTGGCGTAGGATTCTTCGTTCATTCACTCAAGTGCTCAGGAAGCGCGAGGATTCGCTGTGCGAAGACATCGCTTGGGTTACCCATCGTCTCGGCGACAAGGCCGGCGCCAAATATTTACTCAGAGTCCCGGAAACGAAGCTCAAGGCAAACCCTAAATCGTGGCGTTTGCAAATTGAACTTGCAACGGTTCTGGTTGAGTTGGGAAATTTTTCGCGGGCCTACAAGGAGTTCCACAAGGCGGTGGATACGGTTGAGGGGACCCGTTCCTATCAGAGCATTCGCCGCAATACATGGCTGGTAGGAGCTCGTGCGGCCTGTGGTTCGCGCCACTACACCGACGGCGAGGACTGGCTATCAAATGCGCAAATGAGTTCCCGTGAACTTGCCGAGTACATCGACTATCCCGAGTTCGAGGATGCCCTGCGCAAACCCGGAATCCGAAAAAAGTTCGGGTTATAAACTTGGCGTCCGGCGGAACGCCCGCCGCAATCCACGTTTGACGTCGTGGAGTAAAAGGTAACCGACCGGCACCAGTATCAGGGTCATAAGAGTCGCCGAAACCATTCCGAACACCATCGCCTTGGCCATCGGCGCCAGAAATTTAGCCTGGCCACTTGAGAAAAATGCCAAGGGGGTCAAACCACCAATCGTGGTCATGGAGGTAATCAATACCGGGCGCATGCGGACTGAACCGGCTCGCAATACCGAGGCCACCAGCCCGTGCCCCAGACGACGATGTTTATTGATGAAGTCCATCAGCACCAGGGCATCGTTCACCGCGACCCCGGACAGGGCCAGCATTCCCAGCGAAGTCATGAACGACATTGGTTCACCAATGACAGCAAATCCGAACATCACTCCAAGCGCGGCAAACGGCACTGAAGCCATCACCACCAGTGGCTGAGAATAGGAGCCAAACAGGAATGACAACAGGAAGAAGATGATAATGAAGGAGATTCCCAGCGCCTTCAGCAACGAGGTCATGGATTCACGAGTTGCCTCCTGGGCACCACCAAAACCGATGCTTATTCCCGGGAATCTGGTGTCGATATCCGCAAACTCGCCAACCACCGCACTGATTACCTCGCGCGCATTGGCATCGATGGTCACGTCCGCGGTAACCGTTGCCGTCCGCCGCCGATCCCGACGTACGACTTCTGCCAATCCCCGATTTTCCTCCAGCCGTGCAACCCGCGACAATGGCAAGCTGTCGCCATTGGGAGCGTGCACCTGCAAACTGCGAATAAGTTCGAAATCGAGCCGCGCGCCCTCGGGATTACGGACCAACAAATCGGCCGGGTCACGTCCGAGCCGCAAGATGGTGGCACGATCGCCAAAAAAGACCCCGAGTATCTCGCGGGCGAGGCCGGCCTCGCTGAATCCCAGCTGGCGACCCTCGGCGGTCAGGTGCAATCTTATTTCCCGCGCACCAGGATTAAGATCGTCCTTCACATCGACCACCCCGGGGAAAGACCGCAGGAATGACTGCACCTGGTTCGAGGCAGCCACCAGACTGCGCTCATCATTACCGGTAATCTGCAGTTCAATTGCGGCACCAGCCGGGCCGGCCTGTGGTGCTGAAAACTCGAGGCTGCGCATACCGGGCGGAGCGCCAATCTTCTCCCGCAAGTGTTGTTGGATTTCCTCGGTGCTGCGGGTCCGCGAGCCACCTTCGACCAACTCGATAAAGACCTGCCCAATGTGACCACCAGTACGATAATTGGTTTGGTCGGAATAGATTGCTCCGGCCAAGGTAACGTAGCTTTCAAGCTCATCCTGCTCCAGTGAGGCTATCGCAGCATCGACTTGTTCGAGCATGTCGGCAGTCTGCTCAACCGAATTGCTGGTTGGTCCCTCGATGTTGACGAAGAATAATTTTGCTTCGAATTCCGGCATCAACACGAACTTCAAATGGCCGCTGTTGAACATGGCAAAGGCACAGAGCAGGAGGCCGATTGCGCCGGTAGCAAAAGTTCCACGGTGACGAACAGCAGTACGCAGAAGTCTCTCGTAGTTGCGTTGGATTGGCTGATACCAACGCCCCCGCGAGGAAGCCAGCACACTCCGCGAGGCAGTTTCCCGATCACCAAGCTCGGCCCAAGGCTTTACCCACTCGGCGAAATGGGATGGCAATATCACCAATGCTTCCATTAAGGACGCAATCAAGGTCAATCCGGCGACCCACGGAACCGGGCGCATCCACTGCCCCAATTCGCCCTCAATCATCAGCATGGCGCCAAAGGCCACCACCGTAGTCGCAACCGTAGTCAGTACCGGCCAGGCCACTTCAGTAGTACCGATCAGGGCGGCGTCACGTACCGGCAATCCCCGTTCTACGTAGCGATAGCAATTCTCAACCACCACAACGGCATCATCAACCACCATTCCCAAAACCAGAATGAAGGCAAACATCGACAACATGTTCATGGTGATGCCGAATAACGACATGAACACAGCTCCCCCCATTACCGCCAAGGGAATCCCCAAGGCGGTGATTAGGGCAATCCG
>NVRO01000180.1 GCA_002400895.1 Planctomycetota bacterium | reverse complement strand
GCTCCCAATCTGAAGGCGGCCAAACCGAGCTCACCAGCATCACAATGGCCTATATCTCCTGTTTTTTCCGCTTCATACACGAACTGCTGACAATCACCCCCACGAAGCGGGGCATCCGGGTCGCCACCATGACATCGCACCATGACGCACCAGCGTTCAAAAGCACTACCGTCATCCAGGCATGTTCCGGCAACCTGGGGGTCACCGGAGAGGAGACAGACCAGGCTACGAAGGTCGGAATCTCCACCACCCTGCAAGGTCGCAACCGCCTCCTCCACTTCCAGTGCATTACCAATCGCAGCGCCAAGCGGTTCCGACATATCAGTGATATGAGCCGTAGTTTCTACTCCGGCGTCGTTGCCGACACGGGTCAGGGATGCGGCCAGGGCGGCAGCCTCAGTCTCGGTTTTCATGAATGCTCCGGACCCACACTTGACATCCAGCACCAAGCGGTCGAGGCCTTCGACCAATTTCTTGGACAAGATGCTGGCGGTAATCAGCGGGATTGAAGGAACCGTCTGAGTCTCATCACGCAAGGCATAAAGAATGCGGTCGGCTGGAACCAGTTCAGAAGTTTGTCCATTAATGAAGCATCCAGCCTGTTCCAGACAGGATGCAAGTTGGCTGCGATTGAGGTCGGTACGGTAGCCGGCAATGGCTTCCAATTTGTCCAAGGTACCACCGGTAATACCCAACCCGCGACCGGACAACATTGGCACTTTAAAACCCATTGCCGACCACACCGGCGCGAGGACCAGAGACACCTTGTCGCCAACCCCGCCGGTCGAATGCTTGTCGATGAACGGTCCGGTGAGATCGGGCCAGGACAGGCATTCACCCGAATCTCGCATGGCGATAGTCAGGGCGACAGTTTCAGCATCGCTCATCCCGTTCAAGAAAACGAAGGCGAGCCAGGCGGCGGCTTGGGATCTGGTGATGCTGCCGTCGACTACACCATTGATGAAGGCGGTGATTTCGGCGGAGCTTTGCTCACCGCGATCGCGACGGGCTACAAGCAGAGAATCGATTGAGTATGAGGACATTATCCTTTGGAGAGATTCGTCGTTGCTAGGGCATCAACCGACGAACAGGCTCTGCAATATTAATACTTTGCCCCACCCATTCGACTTAGAAGTCGATGGCAACGCTGAACAGCATGGTGATGCTCGGCTCAAGCGCGATTACACCAAAGTCCAGGGCGATGTCAGGTAGCCTTTGATAACAGGCCGACATCCCCACCGTAGTGGATTGGCTCGGATGCCAATCCGCTCCTGCCCAGAGTTGGAGACCGCTCCCACCATCAGCACTCAAGCCCTCAAAACCCCCCAAATCAATAAACGGCTGAACTTCACCACCGACTGCCTGAATCCTCATTCCCCATTCCTGGTAGGGCTGCAATCTGAAGGACAAAGGGGTAAATCCCTCTCCAAGCCCGCGAATGCTAAATACCTGCCGTGGTTCAGGTGATGAAAAGCGTGGCGGCCAATCCAGGCCGAGTTCACCCAACGGTGAGGTTTCCACCAACAACCGTGCCAGATCTGGGTTATCCGGCAAAGGTGCCGGAGGATGTTCAATGTCCAAGTTCAAACTCACATTGGCAACAACACCAGAATCGCTCTCAATAGCAGTCACTGAAACCGCAAAGAAAAATGCGGTCAGCAAAAAAAGCGAGCGTAGTTTGAGCATTGAGGAAGTCCCGGGGGTTGAAAAACCCCGACACTTCCTTTTCGGTCTTCCTATAGGGCTCCTTTAATAAAAAGGGTATAGAGTTTGTCAGCGGATACTGACAACGACATCGGAATCACCGGCTTGCCATTCGAATCTACCCACTTGGGCATTATTGGAGTCAAATAAGTGACACTCGAGCCGTTCGGACGGCAAATCAGGCAGGAAAAAGTTGCCATTGGGGCCGGAAATGGTGGTGGCAAGGCCAAATCGTTCGAGCGCCGGCTTGGCGACCACCCTGATGCGGACTCCGGCAACTCCAGCCCCATCCGCGTCGACCACTTGCCCCTCCATCAGAGCACCTGCCACCAGCACGACTTCGATGGCTGTACTTTCTCCATCGATGCGCAATGGGCTCAACAGGATTGGAGCAAATCCCGGCTTGTGTACTGCCAGGCTCGACTCCCAATCTTCAACCAAGCCTGAGAAAACGAACTTCCCATTTTTCTGACAACGACGCTCTCGCTCCTGGTCGCCGCCCAACAGCATCCGGGCCTTCGACACCGGTTGGCCGTCGGTATCTACCACCACTCCGTCCAGTTGCATGCCCCCGACAAGATTCAGGTCGACCACGGTTTCCCCGGGCAATATCCGCTGCCGCAACGGTTGATAGGACTTATGCTTGGCATCGATTACCCAAGCCTGGCCGGAAGGAACATTTGTAAGCAGAAAACTGCCGTCCTCCTGTGAGTAGAGAACATATTGTTGCGCCGGGTAATACCAACAATCATCATGAGCTGTTGCGTCCCGCTTGGCATGCCGCCCAATCATGCCGGCTACCAACAGGACATCGTGAATCGGGTCACCTTTCGTCGACACCACCATTCCCAAAACCTCATTTGCGGGTTCCATCAACAATTCGAATCCATCGAGTACTTGCGCCTCGGAAATGACGCCACCAACGCGCTGAACGCAGACTTGGTTTTCCACAGTTGCGCTGAGTAAAAACTCCCCAGCCGGCATTCCCCCGATAATAAAGACACCGTCGATACCAGCATTGACTTCGACATCCGCGGCGCTTTTCGGATTGCGCTCAACTTCACCGTGCTTTGAATACCACACCTTGAGGTCTGCATTTGCCATTGGCTCGCCCGCTTCATCCAGAACAATCCCGGAAAGGATGCCGCCTGGTACCAAGGCGAACTCAAAACTGGATATTTTCCCGGTAATGATGGGTCGTTTGACCGAGACTGCTGCTGGCGCAGTGGTAGCAGTTGGCTCAACTGTAATCGAGGAGATGACAGTGCCCCCTTCAACTTCAAAACTACAGCGTCCATCCTGGTCGGTGCGGCGGAAAACCCTACCGGTATCGTTCTGGTCGTTCTCGTCGGTCTGCCACAATAGACGGACAAGGATGCCCTCAACCGGTTCCCCACTATCCCGCAAAGTGACATGAGCCCGCAGCTCACCCATTCCCGGAGCCAATTGAGGCTCGAGTGAAAGTTGATCGGGATTCTCCGACTGAATCGAGAAAGGAGACTTAACTTCTTTACTGCTAGCCTCTTGTGACTCTTCCCCCGCTCCGCAGGCAGTTGTCAACGGGCTTATCAACACCAATCCGAGTAGCGCGGGGCGAAGTTCCAGCATGGGGCAAAGGATACGCCATTACCGGCAATCACCGGAATCCATTTATCAATAAGTATTTCGGCCACTTGAGCCCTCATCGGGTAGGATTTTGTGATGGCCTGCAGCAAGTAACCGAGCGGGCTCCTAATTCCAAGATGCGCAAAATTCTTCCCCTCGGCTTGCTCGCAATAGCAGCACTTAATTTCCCCCTTTCCGCCCAAGACTGGGTTCAAACTTGGGTGAAGCCCGGTGCAACTGCCGGTGATCACTTCGGCTATTCAGTTGCCGCCGCTGGCGACCATGATGGTGATGGTCTCAGTGATGTATTGGTCGGTGCCCTCGGGGCCGATTTCAATGGGCGCAACAGCGGATCGGTTTATCTCCTCAGCGGAATTGACGGCAGCGAGATAGCGCGCCTCGACGGCGAGAACTTGGGTGACATGTTTGGCGCATCCGTGGCTTCAATAAGTGACCTCACCGGCGACGGAGTAAACGAAATTGCAGTCGGTGCACCCTTCTATTCCGGCACTCATTTTTTCCAGGGGCGAGTCTACCTGTTTGATGGTGCCACCCGAATCGAACTTGACCGTATCGAGGGTCAAGCAGGAGATTTGTTGGGAGTTTCGGTACTCGGCGCTGACTACGACGGTGACGGCACTACCGACCTGATGGTTGGTATTCTCGGCGGCGGCACCAAACGCATGGCCGGTGCAGTCCAGGGCTTTTCCTGGGATGGCCTCAGCCTGATTCCCGGTGACATCGTAGAAAGTAATACCACCGGTGAATGGTTCGGATTCTCGCTCGCAAACCTCGGCAATGTCGACGGCTTTGACGGTGATGAACTGCTAGCTGGAGCACCTTATTCCGGCGACACCGGAAAACTGTTCGTACTCATCAAGCGTAGCGGTCAGCCCTTTCGCGTACTTGTTTCCCTTAGTGGAGCTGCTGGGGATCAACTGGGGGTTTCTGTTGCAGGTCGCCCGGCCGGTAACAACAAGATTTACATTGCTGCCGGAGGACCGGAGGCGAACTCGGGCGCGGGCGCGGCAATCGTCTGGGAAGCACCATCCCTTACCCAACTAATCCGCCTTGATGGTGCCGCCGGTGACCAACTCGGCTATTCGTTGTCGATGCTCGAGGATGCCAATTTTGATGGCCTGGTTGATTTGGTTGTCGGTAGCCCCGGCGCGACTTCCACTGGTCTGCTGCAAGTACTCGATCTGCAAACCGGCACCGAGCTCTACTCGACCAGCGGCAACAATGGTAGCCAGTTGGGCTGGTCAACCGCTGCTGCCGGAGACACTAACGGCACCGGTATCGAAGAAGTAATTGCGGGTGCCCCACGAACCACGGTCACTGGCAACCGCCAAGGCCTGGTGATGGTAATCTCGCCACCTGATTCCAACATTGGCCCCATGGAATTGAATTTGGCCGGAAGCATGATGCAAGGTGAGCCGGTGACTGTTGATTTGATCAACGTCAAAGAGAATGCCGACATTTACTTCTATGCCGGGACCAACCAAAACCCCACCACTTCAGCTTTTGGATTCCTGTTGGATATTGGCAACCTTATTGGCGCAGGTGGCAATGACTACTTCGCCTTGAATACCAATGTTGTCGGTGGCTCAACCTCAGCCGTTTTCAACGTTCCAGCCTCTACCCCGGGCGGCACTATCCTCTACTTTCAAGCGGGCGAATATCGGAATGGATTCACCCGGATATCGGATGTGGACGGTGGCCTCGTTGCCGAACATCCACTGGATTTGACCCTTGATAGTCCTCCAACCGCTGGCCAAGCCATTGTCATCACTGCGACTTACGCTTGGGCGAATCAAGTTATCTACTTCTTTGCTGCACAAAGTAGTGGATCCTCCGGATACCTGGGATTCATCCAAGACACCGGACTAACCAACCCACAGTACATCACCCAGGGTCAAGCCGATGGAAACGGAACGGCGGTCGCAAACTGGACCATACCAGCCACTTTCATGGGTCAATCAACCGTCGGTGCAACAATTTACTTCTCGTCAGTTTCCCTGAGTGGTGGCAATGAGAAGATGGCAGTAATCGGGCCCTATACCATTCTGTAATCCCGACGGCTCCAGTGCCGCACCTTGGCCCCGAGGCTTTGCGCCTCGGGGTTTTTTTCTTACTCAAGTTGAAGTTTTTTGTAATCGACTGCAACCAATGCC
>NVRO01000179.1 GCA_002400895.1 Planctomycetota bacterium | reverse complement strand
GGTAAGTAGAGTCGACGAAGCGCGTGCGGTCAAACAACCGATTCTCACCTGGACTGCGGCCGAGGCGGAATAACCACCGCAATCATGATTCTCGGACGCTTGCTGTGCGACACGCCATTGGCGGGAGTTACCAACATGGCGAGGGATGCCGCGTTGTTGACGCACCGCACCTGCCCGAGTTTGCGCTTCTACCGATGGTGCAAGCCGACTCTCAGCATCGGCTACTTTCAGTCTGCGGCCGAACTACCGCTTGATGAAGTAAGAGCTCGTGGTGGCGAGGTGGTGCGACGAAGCACCGGCGGCAAAGCAATTCTCCACGAACACGAGTTGACCTACTCATTGTGTTGTCCCGAGACCGGAGTAATGAGTGGCGGCCCGGCCAGGGAAATGAGGCTGATTCATGAGGCTCTGACCGCGTACCTGTCAGAGTTGACCATGTCTGA
This sequence comes from Planctomycetota bacterium, assembly GCA_002400895.1. The sequence continues at coordinate 5,100 of NVRO01000179.1, read as the reverse complement.
GGTCACCTTGAGTGAAGAGCAATCATTACTGAGTGACGTTTCCGGGTCCCCCTGGTGCTTTGAAGATTCATCCCCGCTGGACCTGGTGCTTGCCAAACGCAAGCTGCTGGGGAGTGCAGCTCGACGCCAACACGGTTGGGTATTGTTTCATGGCAGCCTGGTTATCAAGCAACCACTGGAAACCCCGGATATCGCCGCTACTCAGCGCGAGGCGGACCCGGTGCTGATGAGCAAGGCCCTGGGGAAAGCACTGGGTATTGATTTTCAGCCCGGTGAATGGTTTGCAGAAGAACTCGCCAGTGCTGAAAGCATTGCACTGACAAGGTACGCCAGCTCTGATTTCACCTTCCGGCGCTAAGGAACGGTCAAGAAAATGGGATCGGTTATGGTCCCATAAGTTCCACCCGGGTGCGGCAACTCACGGCGCAAGATTGCCACCAAGCGCAGACCAAGACCGGCAGGCAACTGGGGCACGTTCAAAGCGACAGATTGGCCGCTGCCACCAACTATCTGTCCGCGGATGATGAGCCGGCGAAATCGATTGAACCAACCGTCGGTGGCATCAATTTCGGCCCACCGCGGGAACATTGCCTGTGGTGCCCACTCCCCGTAGTTCTCAGAACAAACCACTTCGAACCACCACCCCTCTTCCTGTGCGGGGACATAATCCACTTTAAAGAAAAGAGTGCTGCCCGCGGTCAAATCACCGATTGCCCTTATCTGTCCCAGGCGAGTTCCACCCAGCCAAATCTCATTGCCCACTCCCTGGTCGACCAATCCAGCCACCAAAATATTGTGCCAGGAAGAATCGGTTGCCACCGAAAAGCCGTCCGCGTCCCCGCTTAATAATCCGCCCGACAATTCCTGGCTTCCATTCCAGGTTTGCCCACCATTTACCGAAGTATCAATAATCAAGTGATCAATGCCACTGACTTCGCGCCACACCAGTGCTACCACCTGGTCGTCCCCACTCAATTTGGGTTCGGCCCCGGTAGTTCCTGCATGATTAAGATCGCCAGAAAAACTGGCCCCATGGTCATTGGAAAAAACGGTGTATACCTGATCATTGCCGTTGCGGTTGTCCTCCCAGGCAATCACCACCTGACTGGCTGCGGACAATATGCTCGGATTGTCGACATCATCGGTACCCGCAGCGTAAGTACCAATCATTTGTGCGCTACTCCAGTTAAAACCGGCGGCAGTTGAAGAGGCAATCCATAATGACTCGGAGGTGGTGGCAGCACCTTCCTGGCACCAGGCAACTTGATAGGAGTCGATTCCGCCAAAACCGCCAATACTGCTTCCGTCGATGCATAAACCATCGACGGCCTTGCCTTGCGAAGGATTATCCAAGCGCACTTCCTGACCGGACCAGCCAAGGCCATCTCCCTGCCGCACCCACACCTGATTCAGACCGCTACGATTGTCCATCCAGGCAACACATACATTCGAGGGAATAACCGCATAAATGGCAATGTCATCGACATCATCAACCCCGGCCGCCGGAGTAGTAACCAATAACGGGGAAAACCAAGTTGCACCGGAGTCACCCGAGTGGGATTGAAACACTGCATCTCTGGAAGCGGTCCAGACCGATCGGGACGCAATGTGTACATAGTTACTGATGGCTGAGATATCCCAAGCTTTGACATCTTTATCAATGCCCAGGTCGTTGGTGGGGATAACTACATCCGGACCAAACCCGGGATTGAATGAATCAATCGTGCGGCTGAGACGCAACTTGGTCTTGGTGACGCCATCACGGTCGTCAAGCCAACCAACGTAAAAGAAGCCGGACTCGGCTTCAATCATCAAGTCACTCTTCAAAGCACCGGTACTGTCACTATCCAAACGCCAGGCTCCGCTGGTCGGTTGCCAGGTCTTGCCACCATCGCGCAACTCGCCGTTAATTGCCCACACCTCGTAGCCACTTACAGTCAAAGTGATGAATGCCACCAAAGCCCGGTTCTGGCTATCGGAAATCGCCAGCGCACACTCCTGCGCCTGCCCGCCGATCCCATAGCTGAGATTTTGCACCTCCCGTAGATTTTGGGCTGAGGCCAGCGGAGTGGCAAAAAGTGCAACTGAAAAAAGAAGCGTGACTCGCATACCATCAAGACAGTTGAGCCACGCTTGCAACACAGTATTTTTTCTACAGCACGGTCAGGGTCAGCATATTCGAGTCAAACCAGTTGCCGCCACTTTTTGCTGCTACTTCAAGGTAAACGGTAATCCCACTGGCACCACTGGGAATCTGCGCAGTAAAAGAACCTTTACCATTGCTGGGAATGATTCCGTTAGCAATAATATTGACTGGAATTCCCAAGTCAAAGTCATGGCCCTGCCAGGTAAACCCGGCATTGGAATTACTCCATGCAAACCAGTATTGACCGTTCGGGGGCGCCGCTGACCAACTCCAGGTAAAGAAGCCGCCAGGGATACCCACCGTCGGACCATTCAGGTTGATGGTGTTATTGCCTCCGACCGGAAGTGCCGGGGTAACCACCAATGCAAAATCACTATCAGGCACGATGCTCCCGTTTTCGGGGTGGGTGTCCTGATTGATGTCATCAGCGTGCACGATTATCGTCCAGGTGCCACTGGCCGGAGAGGAAACAATTACCCGTTCTACCGGGTTCTTGGTATCCGAAGTACCACCGGAACTGGAAGTGTTGGAGCTGGTAAGTCCATTATTGCCCCAGTAAACAGTGCCCGCAGGGTCGATTACTTCAAGGGAAAGGTCGTTGATGCGGTGTAGCGATGAGGAAGTAGTACCGGCACGGTCGATGTAAACCAGGGTGGCGTTGAACTCTGGGGCACCAGCCGGCACCTCAACCAAGTAAGCTGCCGATTCCAGGTCCTTGAGCACCGTCGACTCATCAATCCAGAATGTCTGGGCTGCATTGTCGTACAAGTCTTCAAGATCTGGCCGTCCCCAGCCTTGTCGCATCCTGGTTACATCACCCTGATTGGAAGGCCACATCCACGCCGAGTTGATTATCATTGCCCGCGCCAAAGTACTGTGCGGGCGGCTCTCGAACACGGTGGCCCCGGTGGGGTTGGCGAAAATTCCGGTGTGCCACATCTCATGAAACAAGGCGAAGTGGCCGGCCACAATCGGCGAAGCGGCGGAAGTTCCACCAAAGGAACTGCTGTTGGTGGTAACAATCTGGTCGTAATAAGCGCTCAAGTCCGGCTTGATGCGCCCATCGGATGCCGGTCCGGTAGAAGCACCGGAACTCCAGCGGTCGTCTGAATCATTGGTGTTGCCATAGTGGTACAGCGCACCAACCGCGACCACGTTCTTGGCCCAAGCCTGCGGCCGCGAATCGGTAGAACCGGCGTTCGACTGCGATTGGGTAATCACCACGTCGTTCAGATAAATGATGTCATCCATTTCCTGAGACTTGGAGTTGTAAGTCGTGGTGCGTGAATCGCCCCACGAGTTCGACTGGTAAACACAACGGTAGTTCCCTGCAGGGTCTACCATTTCGGCAGTGTGGGTGTAGCGATTGCCGAAGCTTCCATAGTCGGAGAACACGCCCTGGGCATCCGGTGCCATTCCCCGGTGGTTGGCATTGGTGCCACCATTTGAGAAGTTGATGCTGAAGGTGGAAGTTCCATGAGAACTACTTCCGGAATGGGAACCGTGCCAAATCGGAGAGTGGGTCCAATTGGAGGAAGTATCCAGATTGCCATCCATGACTTCGGCGCGAACACCGGTGCCATCCCAGCCACCCATTGACTCGACATAATCGCCGCCCATCTTCTGGCGCACGACATTCATGTCGGTCTCGCGCTCACCGCGACGGTCAAGGCCGAGCACTTCGTTCATCGACAATACCGCAAGCAGTTGCTCGGAGTTGAGTTGAGCTTCAAGAATGAAACCGTCGGGGATTTGTGCGAGCACTTCGCCACCAAGCAGCCGAATGGCAGCGGCGACCACGGCTTTTTCGCGTGGGCCACGCTCACCAACAACAATGTTGTAGGCACGTTGTTGCAACTCACCGGCAGCGAAGGCAACCAGCAATTCATTTTCCAACTTGTAAGCAGGATGAAAAGCGCCTACCCAGCGCACGCTGGCAAGTTCACTGACCTTGGCGGCGGTGGCAGAATCCATCCGCCAGATGTCGGCATGGTTGGCGAGGAAACGACGGTGGTCGGCACCGAGTTGGCGAATTTCTTCGCGCCACTGGTGAGTACCCTTGGCATTGAACTGAACTATGTGCAGTTCGCCATCGGACAAGGCAGTCAACGCAGGATCAATCCGTGGTGCGCCGCGCAGCGGATCGAATTCCTGGTAGCGCAACATCAAGTTGTTTGAGTAGCGACGCTCGCGTGACCAGGTGACACCATTGTCGACCGACATGCGGTAATGAGGAACCCCCTGGTCTACCCAGGTGTGGGCAATTACCCCGCGGTGCTCGAGTACATCGGGAGCTTCAAGCGAAGGGGATTGGAAGGCAATAAGTAGAAAGCTAATGGTTAACATGATGGGTTTTCGTAGTCAATGGGGGCGAACCTATGCTAACCGAGCAGTGGTCTTCTGTGTGGCCCTCCCAGCATGAAGCAATACCTCGAATTACTCCGCAATGTCCTCGAACAGGGCGAGGTACGAGCCGACCGTACCGGCACCGGCACGCTGAGCGTGTTCGGCACTCAAACCCGTTACCACCTGGGTCGGGGGTTTCCTTTATTGACCACCAAAAAAGTGCTGTTCAAGGCTGTAGTTCATGAGCTTTTGTGGTTTTTACGTGGCTCCACAAATATCAACGACGGCTTGACCGAACACACCCCGATTTGGGATGCCTGGGCGGATGAAAATGGTGAGTTGGGGCCGATTTACGGTTCTCAATGGCGTAGCTGGGGTGGCCGGGGAATCGATCAAATCCAGAATGCGATTGATTTGCTGAAATCCGACCCGACTTCGCGGCGGAATCTGGTCAGCGCCTGGAACGTGGAAGACTTGCCGCAAATGAAACTGCAACCTTGTCACACCATCTTTCAGTTCTACGCTACCAACAACGGCGAACTGGATTTGCAGCTCTACCAGCGCTCCGCCGATCTGGCGCTGGGAGTTCCCTTCAACATCGCCTCCTA
>NVRO01000178.1 GCA_002400895.1 Planctomycetota bacterium | reverse complement strand
AGCTCGGCGCCCTGGGTCACCACGCGTTTGCCGGCACCGATGCCAACATATTTATTCCCGATGCGGATCCCGCCACTACCACCGACTCCCTCGACGGCGATAGTGACGACGATGGGGCGATGGATGGTGTCGAAGACCGCGACTTCGATGGTTTCCGTCGACCCAGCGAGGGCGACCCCAATGTTGCGGATACCGATGGCGATGGCCTCAGCGACGGACTTGAAATTGGTTTACCATTTCCCGCCAAGGACACCCTGTTGTCGGCTTTTGTCGCGGACGTGGATCCAAATACCACCACCAACCCGGTCAAAGCGGATACCGACGGCGGCGGCAAGAAGGACGGAGTGGAAGACACCAACCAAAATGGGCAGGTGGATCCCGGCGAGACCGACCCCAATGACCCGAATGATGACGGCTTTACCCTGGTGGTGGACCCGATTCAGCAAGGCGGCACCGCCACCTTTTACATCAGTCACGGGCCCGGCAAGGCCTGGCTATTTTTGTGTTACTCCGCCACCGGGGGTGGGCCGACTGCGGTAGGGAGTAACGGCTTGGTCCTGGATCTTTCTCCGCCGATTGGGGTGTTAAATCCCCAGCAACTCAGTCAAAACGGTGCACTCCAGATTGGTCCCGTGCCGGTGCCACCATCAATCACCACCGGAATGACTCTATGGTTCCAGGGAGTTGCCTACAAAATGCAGGGCCCAATCAGTGAGAGTTTGTCCAACGGGGTGATGGTAGTGGTGCAGTAAAGAATCCACTGCCCCGGCGGCAATCGGTTTACATCACCGACTCAATCCCGAGTTCTTTAAGACCCTTGTCCTCGAAGTTCTTGCGGAACATGCCGACCAGCTTATTGGCGGCGGCATCGTAGGCTTCCTTGTCTTCCCAGGTATTGCGCGGGTTGAGGATTTCTGACGGTACATCGGGGCAGGAAGTCGGCATTTGCAGACCCAGAATCGGGTGCTGCTCATATTCGACATTGTCGAGGTCGCCGCGCAAGGCGGCGTCCAGAAGTGCACGGGTGTGTTTGATGCTGATGCGCTTGCCGATTCCGTAAGGGCCACCGCCCCAGCCGGTGTTCAAGAGGATGCAGCGGGTTTTATGCTGCTTCATTTTTTCGGCGAGGAGTTTGGCGTAGACGCTCGGCTTTTGCGACATGAACGGCGCACCGAAACAGGCGGAGAACGCCGCCTTGGGTTCGGTGATGCCGACTTCGGTACCTGCCAGCTTGGCGGTGAAACCGGATACAAAGTGGTACATCACCTCTTTGCTGGTCAGCATCGAAATCGGAGGCAACACCCCGAATGCATCGGCGGTCAACAACACGATGGTTTGCGGGTGGGGACCCTTGGCGCCCTCGGCCACATTGGGGTTGGCGGAAAGGGGGTAGGAGAAGCGGGTGTTCTCGGTTACCGAGTTGTCGAAGAGATCCAACTCCTGCGGGTCGGTTTCCGCCATCGGCTTGTCGGGAAGTGGCGGCACGTTTTCAATGATGGTGCCGGGCATCGACAGCGCGGCGGCAATCACCGGTTCATCATTCTTGTCCAGATTGATCAACTTGGCGTAGCAACCACCCTCGAGGTTGGAAATTCCGCTGTCGGTCCAGGCGTGCTCGTCGTCGCCGATCAGTTCGCGATCAGGGTCGGCGGACAAGGTGGTCTTGCCGGTACCGGACAGACCGAACAAAATCGCGCCGTCGCCATCCTTGCCGATGTTGGCGGAGCAGTGCATGCCCATGTCGCCCATCTCCGGCAGCAGGTAGTTCATCACCGTGAACATCGACTTCTTGACCACCCCGCAGTAATCGGCACGACCGGCCACCAGCACTACGCGGTTCTTGAAGTCGAGGCAGGCGATGCGTGCGGAAAAAGTGCCGTCGCGCTCGGGGTCGCAGCGAAAGCTTGGAGCATTGATCATGGTCCAACGCTTGTTGTCCTCATCCTCGACACCTTCAATGTCATGCATGAACATGTTGTGACAGAAGAAGGAGTGGGTCGCATACTCGGAAACCAGGCGGTAGGGGCGGGCGTAGGAAGGATCGCTGCCGCAGTAGACATCCTTGACGTAAAGATGTCCGCCTTTCTCATTCAGGTGGTCAATCACGCGCTTGAGCAGGGCTTCGAATTGCGCCGGGGCGAACTTCTTGAAGTCCGGCTTCCACCAGACGGTGTCCTCGAACTCCGGCCATGACACCCCGTAAGTATCCTGAACCGGGCGACCGGTACAGGTCGGGTCGGTGTAATAAACCAAGGGACCGTCAGTACCGAGTTTGGTGGTGAAGGCCTTTTGCTCGTCGTCGGAGCCGCCTTCGCGGACCCGGCCGCGGTCATTGGCGATGGCCTCGTGAAAGAGCTTTTCCTTACTGAGGTTGATGCGCAATTCCTGGCCTTTGAGGCCAAGCAGAGACTCAAGGTCGGCAGCGTGGCTGCCAGTTGTGGTGAGGTCAGACATTTTTTTGGCTGTCATTTCTGGGAATCAGTAGAGGCGAACTGGCCGGGGATTCTACCTTACTCGTCGCTCACCTGCAGAATGGTGCCGTAGATTCGTCGGCAGGCAACTATTGCTCGGCCCAGAAGGCTTCGAGCAATTCGGCAAACTTGCGGCCGAAGGATTTATTCACGCATTTCACCGTCCACTCGGAAGTAGGTTCGAAGCGGCCGACAGTAATCCAGTTCTTCTGGTACTCCTTTTGCAGGTTGGTACATAATTTTTTCAGCCCGCGTGGATTATTTTCCAGTCCATAGGCCGCAACCGCGAAGGCGAGGTGGGCGTACTCTTCACGGAAAGTTGTGGCGCGGTACTCATACAGTTTCTCCAATGTTGGTCGTGGCATCTTCACTTTGGGGGGTTCGGCCCCATAAGGCAAGCCTTCCCATTCAAACGCCTCGACACTGTCACCACTTCCAGTGATGAAACCTTTGGCGCGTTTCCGCCACTCGGAGTGGGTCCAGGAAAAAATGAAGCCGGACAGGTTCCAATTGCCATACACCAGACCGCGGGCATTTTCTTCCACTGCACAGGCCAGCCCTTCGCTGAGCCAGAGTGGGAGATGCCCGTATTTTTGTCGCAGCCACAAGTGAGTGATGTTGTGGAGGCCGGAAAGTTCCGGTACCGCTTCCTGCTGGCTATCGGGGTCATCGAAGTAGGCAGAAAAAGGCAATGAGGGCAGGGTGAACCCGGTACTTTCCTTGGCTCGGCGGACATAGGCAGCTACGGTGGGGACGGCCGCTGCGGTGGCTTCACAGAGTTGATGATAGGTTTGGCGGTCCCGCAGAATGAAAATGGTCGGCACGGTTTCACCTTTGCCCGGGTCGAGTGGCTGTAGCGCATTTTCCAAATGCCGGATGCCATTACTGATGGTCATCAAGCTGCGCTTCCCGGCGGCAGTGCCGAATTCCGTGAAGATCCGGAAGCTGCCCTCAGCGTCCAGATAACGGCTCAGTTGGTGGTCGGTTGCGAACTTCTCGATGGCTGCAATTGCTGTATTTCGTCGTGCTCGTGGCCCGCCTTCAAGCGACAGCTCCTTGAAGTGGGCAGCGGCTTTGCTCATCGGATTTGCGCCCAGACTTGCCTCCACCAATTGCACTTGCTGGTCGCCGAGCAGACCGGTTTGCACTCCCGGCGCTACTCTCCCGCCAACTTGACCAGCAATGGACGCAGAAAGCTTGCCGAGGGTTCCGGGCTCCAGTTGCAGCAACCACAAGCCGAAGGCAAATTGTCCGTAGGCCCGGCTTTGCTCGAATGGAGTATTTATCCCACTGATTAGACTTTGCAGTTCCGGGGTATTGGCAGCAAACAAATCGGCAGTCTGTTCGCGCCATTCGGCATGGTAATCACTGGTTAATTTTTCCCAACCGCGGTTGCTGTAGCCATATACCTCGCCGACCAGCGCATCCTGTAACCCATAACTGATTGCCTCGGGAAGCCACGCCGGCAAGGCCCCAAAACGGCGAACAAATTCCAGGTGAACGGCAAAATGTGCGAGCTGAACATCCGGGCGCTTGATGTTCTTGGTTGATTTGTCGCTGCGCACCAGGGCAAACTTCAAGCCATGGTGGAGCATGTGGGGACTGCTGCTTGCGGCGGCAACCCATTGAGCACCATTAACGTCAAGCGACTTGCTGAGGGATGCACAAACCAACTCCTGTTTCTTGCTTGAGCCGGTCAGCACCAGAGTGATGGGAGACTCCGCCAAGTCTGCGGGCTCGGTGCCGAAGGCATTGTCCATTATCAGATACATTTCGCTGATTAGTTCGGCAGTCTGTTGCGCCAGCTTGTTGTTGGCCGCAGTCCACAAGGTCCAACGCCCCTTTTTGTCGACAATTGACTTCCAGCCGTCGGCAATAAAATCGGCATCCAGGCTGAGGTGGTCGCGGCGTTCCACCTGGCCGGTCGAGGCTCTTAATATGGGACGCGGCCTGGTGGCGGATAGTGCGCTGCCAAAGGTTGCTTCGAAAAGAGTGACGTTGCCGGAGTCCTTGCCGTTACCTGCAGCAGTGGGGGATGCGAGATAGATGTGGGCACCGGTTTCAGCAGCCACCGCGAGGACGGCTTGACCACATCCACCACCTTCGTAGAAACCGAAAATGTCGTCTTCGAGTTCCCATGATGGAAATCCGTACAAGCGACATTTGCCCGTCGGGGTGACCCCCGGTGCGCCGACCAGGAGTCCGTGGTTCAGGGATGAGAGTGAGCTGCCGAAATGTCCGTCAGGGCTGTCACCCTTCAATACCTTGAGCGAGTTTCCATCTCGCCCGGAAAAAATGTGTACCAAGCCACTGCCGTTGGCGGCGAGTGGTTCACCAATGACGTAATCGTTAATCCCGTCACCATTGGTATCACCGAGCCAGGTTGCGCTGGCGCCGAACTGTCCGCCCCTGGTACCGCGGTGTTCTCGAATGGTTTCACCACTGGCGCTTGAAATTATCAGTGCAAGGTCTGCGTCGGGGCACCCGACCATGAAGTCAGCCACCCCATCATCATCAATGTCTCCGATTAAGCTCATGGATTCTCCGAGTCGTTGGCCCTCGAATTCACCTGGAATTTCAAAAAGCAGTTGACGATTGCGTCCCGAATAAGCTCTGACCATGCCGCAATTCTTGCTGCTGGCGGAGGAGAATCCCGGTGCTCCGAACAGAAAGTCATTGCTGCCATCGCCGTTGATGTCGCCCGGAGTAACAATCGCAGCTCCCTGTTCGTCTCCGTCCTCAAAGCCGTCGAACTGACCCAGTACCACCCCATTCTTTCCATTGATAAGAAAAACACTGCCCCGGTTGTTGTTGTAGCCCGGCCCCCCAACCAGCATCTCAGGGAGACCGTCACGATTGAAGTCGCCGCCATTGGCAACTGCCCATCCCATCCGGGAACCGCTGCTTTGGCTGACAAATGTGGTTATCTTGTGCCCGGTCTTGCTGGAGTAAATGAAAGCTGCACCGGAATTCGGTCCGGCGGCATTGGTTCCCGGGGCGCCGACAATCATTTCCGGGATACCGTCATCATCCAGGTCATTGACGGCTGCCAATGAATGACCAAGTAATGCACCAGCTGATGGACCCGATACGTTCTGAATCGCTTCGCCGGTTTGCGGCGGGAGCACGGCGAAGGTGAATGCGGCTAGAACCAACATGAATGGGGAAAACTAAGGAGTGATGGGGTCGGTGGTAACTCAGCCAGCTCGCTGGCGCGAAGCATAGGTGAGCAACTT
>NVRO01000177.1 GCA_002400895.1 Planctomycetota bacterium | reverse complement strand
ACCCCGGTGAAGATTTGCATGACGGTGCAACTTGGGAACGTTTTCTCGAGACAGTCAATGGGCATCAGCGGGCGAATATCCTCTACGATCCTTCGCACTTCGTGCTCCAGTGCCTGGATTATTCTCAGTTCATTGATTTGTATCATGACCGCATCAAGATGTTTCACGTCAAGGATGCCGAGTTCCGTCCGGATGGGCGTACTGGTGTTTATGGTGGATACCTTCCCTGGGGCGAGCGCGCCGGTCGCTTCCGTTCACTCGGAGACGGGCAAATCGATTGGAACGACATCTTCACCAAGATGGCGCGCTATGACTTCCCCGGCTGGGCGGTGCTCGAATGGGAGTGCGCTTACAAGCACAACCTGGTCGGTGCCGCTGAAGGAGCGGAGTTTATTGCCCGCCACATCATTGAAGTTGCAGATACCAGTTTCGACGACTTCGCTGACAGTGAGCGTGACGGAGGTGCCAACCGCCGCATGTTGGGGCTCTCGTAGTGACCTCCGATCGTAGTTTGCGCTTGGGCATGATTGGAGGAGGACCCGGTGCATTTATCGGCGCGGTGCACCGACTCGCGGCCGAAATGGATCGGGAGTTCGAGTTGGTTGCAGGCTCCTTCTCCTCAAGTCCTGAAAAGAGTGCAGAAACTGGTCGTGAACTCGGTCTGGACAAAGCCCGGGTCTACCCAAGTTGGGAGCGGATGATTGCCGACGAGTCCTCTCTGCCGGCGAGCCAGCGCATTCATGCGGTGGCAATTGTCACTCCCAATCATCTTCACCACGGTCCGGCAATCGCGGCTCTGAAGTCCGGCTTTCACGTCATTTGCGACAAGCCGATGACCATCAGCAGTGAGTTGGCAGCTGAAATGGAAAAGGCGGTGGCAGAGTCCGGCTGTGTCTTTGTACTCACTCACAACTACACCGGCTACCCGATGGTGCGGGAAGCGCGGGAGCTGGTGAAAAATGGTGTAATCGGCGAGGTTCGCAAGGTGTATGCCGAATACTTGCAGGGATGGCTGAGCGAAGCGCTGGAAGAAGATGGGCAAAAGCAGGCAAGTTGGCGGACTGACCCTGCTCGATCGGGTCCCGGCGGCTCGCTGGGGGATATCGGCACTCATGCCTTCAATCTGTTGGAACACGTAAGTGGACTGCGAGTTGATAGTTTGATTGGCGTTGTCAGTACTTTTGTGTCGGGGCGCCGGGTTGATGACGACGCCATGACCATGGTCAGAATGTCAAATGGTGCCAACGGCACAATTTGTTGCAGTCAGGTTTGTGCCGGGCGCGAAAACGGCTTAAGTCTGCGGGTGTTCGGCACCAAGGGTGGGATTGAGTGGAGTCAGGAACAACCCAATGACTTGATTGTGTGGCGCAAGGATGGAGCGAGCGAAACTCGTCGTTCCGGCAATGCCTGGTTGAGTGATTCAGCCCAAACCCTTGGTCGCATTCCAGCAGGTCACCCCGAGGGTTACCTTGAGGGGTTCGCCAACATTTATCGGGCCTTTGCGCGTGCCATCAGAGGCGAACAGGACCTTGAGGATGCCTACCCGACAGTTGCAGATGGCTCCCGCGGGGTTCGTTTCATCGAGGCGGTGCTGGAATCCAGCGAATCTGGCAAGTGGGTTGGGCTTAAGAACACCTAAACTGTTCGGCATGCATCGCATGCTCCCCTTGTTGTTGCTAACTGCTTGTGTCTATCCACCAGTCGTTGGATCTTCCGATTTAAGCTATCCCGAAACCCGTACCGGAGATGTGGTTGATAACTACCACGGTACTCGTGTTGCCGACCCCTACCGCTGGCTGGAAGACGACATGTCAGCAGAAACCGCGGCTTGGGTTGCCAAGCAAAACAAAGTAAGTTTTGGTTATCTGGATGCCTTGCCCACGCGCAATAGGATTGGGGAGCGCCTGACCGAGTTGTGGAATTATGAAAAATTCAGTGCTCCCTCGGAGTATGGAGGGCGTTGGCTGTGGTCACGCAATGACGGATTGCAGAACCAGTCGGTGATTTTTGTCGGTGATGGTCCATACCAGAATGGACGAGTGTTGCTCGATCCGAATACTCTGTCTGCTGATGGAACCAAGGCATTGTCGTCGACTGTAGTCAGCGAGGACGGCAAGTACATGGCTTATGCAGTCTCTGACGGCGGGTCTGATTGGCAGACCTGGTACGTGCTGGATGTGGATTCCGGAGAAAATACCGGTGACCAGTTGTCATGGACCAAATTCGCGGGGGTTTCATGGATGCACGACAGCTCCGGATTCTTTTACTCGCGCTTTCCCGCACCCGAAGGCAGCGAACTATCAGCGGTGAATTCCGACAAGAAATTGTATTTCCACAAACTGGGTACTGCTCAATCGGAAGACCGTCTTATTTACTATCGACCCGAACACCCGGAATGGAGTTACGGCTCCGAGATCAGTGAAGACGGCCACTGGTTGATTATCGTCGGCAGCGAAGGCACGGAACGCAAGAACAGTATTTGGTACATCGACTTGACGCATGATTGGGGCAATGTCCAAACCATGTTCGACGACTTCGATGCGGAATACAACTACCTTGCATTTGATGGCGACATGGTTTGGTTTCAAACCAATAACGGTGCGCCCAAGGGGAGAATCATTGCCGTTGATCCGGATAATTTGTCCCCTGAAAGTTGGGAGGAGGTCGTCCCGGAGTCCGATGACGTACTAAGGTCCGTCTCCTTCATCGGCGGCATGTTGGTGTGCAACTATCTTCATGATGCCTACTCGGTCACCAGGGCATATTCTCTTTACGGAGACCATCTGTGGGATGTCCAGTTTCCCACCTTGGGGTCGGTCAGCAGGATTGGTGGCAAGCATGACGACAGCACTGCCTGGTATTCCTTCACCTCATTCACCTACCCGTCGACCGTTTTCAAATTGGACTTGAACAGTGGCAAGTCGGAATTGGCAATGGCCCCTGCGGTCTCATTTGATCCTTCCGATTACATTGCCGAGCAAGTCTGGTATCCATCGAAGGATGGAACCCGGATCCCGATGTTCGTTGTGCGTAACAAGGACGTCTTGCCCAATGGCAATCAACCAGTTCAGCTTTATGGCTATGGCGGGTTCAATATTTCGATGACTCCCCGCTTCTCGGTGAGCAACCTGGTATGGATGGAAATGGGCGGGGTATTCGCCATGCCCAACCTGCGGGGTGGCGGTGAGTTCGGCCAGGAGTGGCATCAAGCAGGAACTGTTCACCAAAAGCAGAATGTTTTTGACGACTTCATTGCTGCCGGCGAATGGTTGTGTGACAACGGCTGGACCAGCCCCGAACGATTGGCGATTCGTGGCGGCTCGAATGGCGGTTTGCTGGTCGGCGCCTGCATGACTCAGCGCCCGGATTTGTTTGCGGCCTGTCTGCCCGCAGTCGGGGTGCTGGACATGTTGCGCTACCACGAGTTCACGATTGGCTGGGCCTGGGCTTCCGATTTCGGCACCTCCGCAGACAAGGACCAATTCAAGACTCTGTACAGTTACTCGCCAATCCATAATGTGCGTGATGGGGTTGCTTATCCGGCAACCATGATCACCACCGGAGACCATGATGACCGAGTGGTTCCAGCGCACTCATTCAAGTTTGCAGCTACTCTTCAGGCTGCCCAAGCTGGCACTAATCCGGTTCTGATTAGAATTGAAACCCGAGGCGGTCATGGGGCTGGAAAGCCGACCGCCATGCGCATTGCCGAATATGCCGACATGTGGGCATTTCTTGCCAATGAACTTGGCATGATATTCTGCATCTGACAATCCCCACCGATGATACGACTCCTCTCACTCTGCTTGCTGGCCGCTGCTTGTGCGGCGCCGACTCCATCAATTATCCGCTCTTCGGATGCCACCATTCCAGCTCAACGTGATGGTTGGCACATGACCAGACACCTGGCGCAAAAGGAAATCGCCGCCAACGGTTCATGGAAAATATTGTTCATCGGTGATTCCATCACGCAGTCATGGGAAAATGCCGGAGCGCCAATTTGGGAAGAGCATTATGGTGGCAGGTACGTGCTGAACCTGGGAATTAGTGGAGATCGCACCCAGCATGTCTTGTGGCGCATCGGAGATGGAGTTCTTGATGGTTTGTCACCACAACAGGTAGTGCTGATGATTGGTACCAACAATTCCGGTACCAACACTTCCCGGGAGATAGCGGACGGGGTCGAGTCAATCGTGCGAGAACTGAAATCACGTCTGCTTTTTGCCGACATCATTGTGCTCGGTATTTTCCCGCGTGGAGCCCAGCAGCATGACCCCCTTCGTCAAGTCAACATTGGCGCCAACCGCTTGATTGCCCAGCGGATGGCATTCGATGAGCGCGTCCATTTTTTCGATATCGGTCACGTTTTTGTCGATGGGAACGAAAATTTGAGCACCGCCATCATGCCCGATTTGTTGCACCTGTCCGAAGATGGATACCGTCGTTGGGCCGAGGCTTTGGCTCCACTGCTGGAGAGCTAAGTCGGTTTCTCGACGCGGAACTAAGAGCGCATAAATTCATGCGCCCGATATCGCAGCCACAGTGTCTGGCTGATACCGGCGACCACAAAGGTTGCCAGAGCCCAGTAGATACCGGGGATATCTGCGTGGCGGGAGCCGATGAACAAGCCGACCAGGGCGATCACCACGTATAAAGCCACTGCTTCGCTCACCCCGCGGGTGCGGCGATGATGGACCATCAGCCCCTGGTAAAGAGACTGGTAAACCTGATAACCGGGCATCAGCACCGCCACCAGGATGGCTGAAGAACACAGCTTGGTCAGGCTTTCGGACAGCCCGGAAATCTGTCCGAACCAGATGGAGCCGAGAGGAGTAAGGCCAAGCAAGGCAAGCACTCCAACCGTGGTTGCCGCCAACATTTTGGCGAAACGACGAAGTTGATGTTTACCGCCAACCTCACCAGCCAGAGCTACTACCACTTCGTTGTAGGCAAAGCCGGCGCCGCGAGCCAGAAAAACCAGACCATGAACAGCTGGCCATGCCGCCAGGGATTCCATTGCCATCGGCATGCGGCTCATGCCGGCGGCACCAGCTGGTTGGATAATCAAGGTGAGCAGCGGGGTGAGCGCAAGCGGCAGGTAAAAGGAAATGAAAGAGGGAACTGAAATCGGGGTGGCGTCGGGATTATGTTCGACCAGTCGCTCATTGACTACATGTTGCACTGCCCACCAGGCGAATAATGCTTCGGCGCAAACTGCAACTGCCACTGCAGTGGCTCCAACCAGAATGCCGCTGCCCAAGTCGAAGCTGCGCCCGGCTGCCAGCATGGTCAGCAACACCAGCATTCGTACGCCGGTTCCGACTACCACCGCTCGCGATGATCCGGAGCGAATCAAAACTCCCTGATTGAGTCTCCGCCAGGCGATTGCCGCGGTCCAAGGAGTCATGATTTGCAAACCGGTACGGCCGGCTTCATGCAATTGTGAAGGTACTCCGAGCAGGCTGCCGGCCACCCAATCGAACAGCGGGGTAAAGGCGATTGCGACGTGAATCAGTGTCAATACTGCGCTCATCACCCACATGTAGCGCAGCAACTTGCGGTAGGAGCGACGATCAACTGCGAGGGCAGTACTGGCGGCAAGGAGCATGATGACCGGACCTTCGATCACCAGTGAAAGCGGGAAAACCAGGGATCCCCAGGCGGCAAGATGAAGTTCGGGGTCGGCCATCCGGGCGACGAAGGCGGTTAGCGCCGGAGTTTCCACGCCCATTAAAAACCAACTGC
>NVRO01000176.1 GCA_002400895.1 Planctomycetota bacterium | reverse complement strand
TCCAACACGAGGTTTTGCAGCTGAATTCGGAGCAGCAACAACGGTATTGATATTTTCAATGCCTTTCTTGGCAGTTCCAATATCCACTACACACACTTTAATCGGTTCTGTCGTAGGTGTGGGGTTAGCAGGAGGGACGTCGTCAGTAGACTTCAAGGTATTTGGAAGAATAGCTGTAAGTTGGGTGGCCAGCATTCCAGTGACTGCATTTGGCGCAATCGTGCTTTACATAATATTCGGTCGCGATGAGACAAGATTCGTTATTTCAGTAGCAATTATTCTATCACTCATTGTTTGGCTCCTGTATAATTCAATAATGTCAGAGCGAAAGGCTGATATTACGTCGGAGGTTGAGATTTAAGATGAAATTATTCGAAAGCAGAATCGGCCCCAGCGTATTCAAGTCGTACTACCGCCATGCCGAAAAGGTCTTTGAGACTGTCGAAAAGATGAATCTCTGTGTCAAGGCAGCCTGCGAGGGTAGTGTTTTTGAGGCTCATATCAAGGCTACATCCAAGGCTGAACTGGAGGCTGATAGGGTCAAGACCAAAATACGGGACATGCTACGTGGCAGTGTAAGGTTAGCCGTGAACAAGGCAATCTTTTTGGAATTAATCACCCGTCAGGATAGAATAGCAGATTATGCCGAGAACGTAACAGAGATATTGTCTTTCAGGAATTTATACGACGATACAGAAGCACGCTCATTAGTACTCAATCTAGCAGAAGCAGTCACGGCAACTGTGGATGAGTATCGCAAGACAGTAGAACAATTCGAAATTCTTCTTGAATCGGCTTTTGCCAAGAAAGAGAAGAATGCAATGCACAAACATATCGGCAAGGTAAACGACCTAGAACATGAGTCCGATATAGCAGAGGCCGCAGCGGCAGAATACGTGTTCTCTAATGGTGATGAACAACCACTAGCCGCCGTTCACATGTATCGTCTTATCCAGCGTCTGGACGACGTGGCCAATGCGGCCGAACATGCAGCCAACAGCCTTCTACCTATAATATCAAAATAGGCAACTATTATTTGCTCACTCTCTAAGTGGCTCTTCGTGAAACTCTCCATTCCTTTCTATCAGCAAACCATGGATTTTAGCTGCGGCCCCGCTTGCATTGCAATGGTTCTGAAATATTTCGATTATATCAATGAGATTAACAGAGATTTAGAGATAGAATTGTGGAGGGAGACCAGCACAATCGAGATTGCAGGTTGTGGGCGTTTCGGTTTAGCCGCCCCACTGGCCTTGCGGGGGCTTTATCCACATATCATAAGCAGTGCGAAGGACATGGGAATTATGGAGAATGCATCTTCATTCTTGGAACTGGATTCAAGAGTTTTAGATCTCTTTCATATAGCTCAGCAGAGGCTCTGTGCACAGAACGGGACTACTTATGAAACTCGAAATCCAACATTAGATGATATCAAACAGGCATTATCAAAGGAAAGGATACCTCTCTGTCTGGTTTCAACGTTATTGTTTGGCGATGATGAAGACATACCACATTGGATTGTGATTACAGGCGTCGAAGGCAATTTACTAACTGTTCACAACCCCTTGGACGAAAAATCCGCTAGTCATAGAGATCTCCACATTGATGATTTATTCTACACCGGTCGCGATTTCCACGAAAGAACCATCGTCACCGTAGGGCTCTCCGCAGTTCCAAATACAAAAATTGTTGAGGAACCGGAGTTACCTCCATGGCCTTCGGACTACAAATATCACTCAGAAAAAGACTAGGAAATAGTTATAACCTTCCAGTATTGGTACAGTAACCAGATTCCTACAATCATCATCACAACTCCACCACCCTGCTCAATGCGGCCAACCGAACCTCTCATCATGTTAAGAACAGCGTCTTTGGAATATGCTGCCAGTACGGTGAAGATTACCATGAACAGTGCCGCAGATATGGAAAATAGAGCAAACACAATGATAGCATCAACAATTCCATTTTTCATCGTTGCGGCAAGTAGAGCTAAGAAGATGGGCGCCATGCACCCTGCAGCGGCAGAACCATATCCAAATCCATAGAAAAACAGTCCAGACAGGCCACCCCTTTTAGATTGCTCACTAGTGAGATTTCTTCCTCCCGTAATCCTATTCCAAACAGATCTAATTGGGTCCAGCATCCAATTTATGTCATATCCAGTAATCATCACAACCCCCATCAGCAATAGTATGGTTCCCACTATTGGATTTAGCTCGTCAAGATACCCTGCCGCTACCTGTGAGAAGGGTATGAATAACAAAGCAAGCAAAAGAAAAACTACCATTATACCGCTAGCAGAGGCAATTCCAGACATTAGTGCTTTAATTAGTTTAGAACCCCCAACCTCATCTCTCCTTGAAAAATAATATGAAAAATATCCCGGTAACAGTGGAAATGAGCAGGGCGAGAAGAAAGTCACAATACCTAGTATTACTGCTAGGGCAGGCGTAGGTAATTTCGCAACCTTCACTACGTTTCCTTCTCCGGATATGGCTATGTCAATTTCACTGCGTAGGGTTTCGTACGAGGCCACCCCACTATTTTTGTATGTCAGATTGCCATTTTTGTCTACGATTACTGTATAAGGTATCTCATACGCCCCATACTTTGCACTCACATTGTCAGAATCCATGGCATGACTCCATGGAAATCCCTTTTCGTCTTGATGTTCGCTGAGCTTCTCATTAGTGTCTATATCTACCCACACACTTATGGATATTATTTTGACTTCTGTGTTGTTATTCAACTCTTCTTCATAGAGAGGTATTATAGCTTCCTCAGCCATCAGAGTACACGGACCGCACGTAGTTGCCATAAAATCAATCAAAACCACTTTATCTCCTTTAAAATCGGACAGATTGACAACTTCTCCTTCCGTTGTTATAACTGTAAAATCAGGAGCAACAGAATCTCCACTTCCTGATATTTGACTCCAAAATATAACCCCACCCAAAACAACAACCATACACAAGACCACAAAAATTTTCTTCAATCGCTCTTCTTTCACAATTCCTCCGGCCTGTATCTACAGCGTGTATCCCCCTCTTCTGAAATTACAACCTCAACCAATCCGGACATCTCCTCTCTGACTTTTTCAAATATCCACTTCGCCACGTTCTCCGTCGTCGGGTTTTTCAAACCAGTAACATCGTTCAAGTATCCATGGTCTAACAACTTATGAACCTTCTCTTTGTAAACCTTGTCTAACTCATGGTAGTCTGCAACCCACTCCTTCTCTCGGTCTAATTCACCCTTCACTACCAAAGTAACACCAAATGCATGTCCATGTAGCCTGCTACAAGGATGTCCAGTTGGCAATTTAGGCAAAACTCTGGCCGCTTCGAAACGATAATCTCTTTCTATGGTAAACATTGCAAGTCTCCATGACTGTCATTTGATAAAGTATTGCTCTAGAAATCGTCAGTCATAACATATCGTAAATAGGACACACTTCTCTTATTATCGCATGGAAAGGATATTCATAGGAGTAGCATGGCCCTATGCAAACGGACCAATGCATCTAGGACATCTGGCAGGAGTTTATCTTCCGGCAGATATCTTTTCCAGATTTCATAGATTGAACGGAAACAAAGTTCTAATGGTTTCCGGAAGTGACATGCACGGAACACCAATAACTGTCACGGCACAGCAACAAAACAAGACTCCGGAAGAGGTTGCTCTACATTATCATCAAGTTCATTCAGATACTCTTAAAAAAATGGGAATCGAATTCGATAATTATACCAATACTCACACACCAGAACATGCAGATGTAGTCAGAGAACTACTAGGTGTGCTAGAGAAAAAAGGACACATAACTTCCAAGGTAACCAAGGAACCGTACGATTCCAAATCCAAGCAATTTTTGCCAGATAGGTATGTCGAAGGAACCTGCCCTCTCTGTCAGTATGAATCGGCCAGAGGCGACCAATGTGATGATTGTGGAAGAACGTTAGATGCTAAGGATTTGATAGACCCCCATTCAAAATTCAATCCCGATACGAAACTAGAATTCCGTGAGACCGAACATCTATTCTTCAAACTTTCCGATTTCAGAGACAATCTTTTGGCTTGGGTTTCCAAAGACAAGAACCACTGGCGAGATAATGTAGGTAAATTCACACATAATTGGCTAGAAGACGGCCTCATCGATCGTGCCATAACTCGAGATTTAGATTGGGGCATAGAAATCGATAAGGAAGGTTACGAGAGTAAACGCATTTACGTATGGTTCGAAGCTGTTATGGGTTATCATTCGGCTTCCCGTTCATGGGCAAAATGGAAAGGCGAACCGGATGAGTGGAAAAAGTGGTGGAACGATGATAACGCTAGACACTATTACTTCTTAGCCAAGGACAATATTCCATTTCATACGATTATATGGCCAGCGATTCTGATGGGATGCGATTTACACCTGCCGTATGACGTCCCTGCTAGTGAATATCTCCTTCTGGACTTTTCCCAATTTTCAAAATCTAGAAATCACGCAGTGTGGGCTCCAGATTATCTGAACACATACGATGCCGAAGCGTTACGGTACGTTCTCTCTGCGATGATGCCGGAGAACAAGGACTCAAACTTTTCCTGGGAGGAGTATGTTGCACGAATCAACAACGAGTTAATCGGAAATTTAGGAAATTTCCTGCACAGAACGATATCTTTCGCCAAGAAGAACTTCCCAAAGGGGATGCACGCTGACGAATGTAGTGTGCCAGAGTTACGAGATAAAGTATCACTGTCACATTCACAGATTACAACCACTCTTTCTGCATGTAAATTCAAGGAATCTTTACGAACTTTGATGGAACTTTCACAAGCAGGAAATATAGCTATGAATGAAATCGCGCCGTGGAAGCTATTCAAAGAGGATAAGAAGGCTTGCGAAGCACATCTTGTCAGTCTGTTGAATATGTGCAGAAGCCTAGCAATTATGATGAATCCTTTCCTTCCAAAATCTTCACAAAAGGTCTGGGATTATTTAGGTCTTGAAGGCACCGTTGAAGAAGCAGGCTGGGAAGCCGCTATGGAAGGGCAAACAGATTTCAAACCTAATCAACCATTACCTTTATTCAAGAAACTTAATCTAGAAGAAATATTGGAGAGAGAAATGCCAAACAAAGAAGGAGAACTGCCAAACTTAAAGCCAGAAATTACACCAAAGGATTTCAAAAAGATGGATATCAGAATCGGTACAGTGGTCGGAATAGAGGATCACCCCAACGCTGATAAACTCTATCTTCTCGATGTCGATTTCGGTGGACCCAAGCGACGCATAGTGACTGGGTTGAAGGAAGAATACACCGATGAGGAACTAATGGGCAAGCAGATAGCGGTCATCGTTAATCTGGCCCCCGCAAAGTTTCGCGGAGAGGTGTCTGAGGGGATGCTCTTAGCTGCTGAAGATGAGCACATTTCGATGGCAAACGTATCTATTCTTCAACCGGACAAGGAAGTCACTGATGGCAGTCCAGTCCACTAAAATCAAGGGCCTGTAGCCTAGTCTGGAAGGGCGTCTGGCTTCTAACCAGAAGATCCAGGGTTCGAATCCCTGCAGGCCCGCCATTTTTTTAGAACGGCAACTCTGATGGTTCTATATTTCCACCGGTCAGAATTATTCCAACTCTTTCAAGCCCCTCCAATGCCTTGAATTCCGAACTCAAAACAGCAGCCACCGGCGTTGCAGAACTGGGTTCAATAATAATTTCCATTTTTTTCCAAACTAATTTCATTGCATTTATAACCTCATCGTCGGTAACTCTATATATCGATTCAAGGTGGTCTTTCAGGATATTCCAAGCGCGTTC
>NVRO01000175.1 GCA_002400895.1 Planctomycetota bacterium | reverse complement strand
GAATTGAAGCCGATACGTTCGCTTTTACTATCTCCATTAACGTTACTGCTTTCTACAGTAGACCAGGAACTGGCAAAGGCACTTCGCACCGTGCCGGATTTAAATTGTGGTCCATTGGATGCGGCACAACTAAAGCAAAACAAAATGGCACCAAGGACGAGGTAGGAGTAGCGAAGCATGGCCTAGATGATACGGCATGCCAGAAGCCAGGCACGGGGTCGCATTAATACTAAACGGGTCGGGCCGTGAAAAGGAAAAAGGCGCGAAGCAAAGAGCTCCGCGCCTTGGGGTTTCAAAAGAGAAACGGTTGCTTTACATGATGGTCTGGGATACCACGTTGGAGGTAATGCCCATTCCGCATGCCTGGAACCACACCGTCAGTCCGGGGTACTGTGGAACCGTGGTTGACCATGAAATTGCTCCGGTACTGTCAGCGTTGCCCGAGAACAATAGTTTTGGATTGCGAATGTCAAGGATGATGCCCAAAGCAGGAACTGTAGTGGAACCGGGACCTTTCACGCTGTAAGCAACGTAGGCTTTTGCGTTGGCGTTGCCGTTAGTGACCGCAAAGGTGGCGCTGGCGCCGGCAATCAAGGTTGTAATTGACAGGTCCATTCCCGGTGGGTTTGAAACCGGTGCATCTGCGTACATATCTCCGACCAAGGAGAAGTCAAAGGAGATTCCACTAATGGTGTTAGAGATGTAAAGGTTTATCGCATTATGCAGGTAAACCATTCCCGCAGATTCGGTGAAGTCGCCGCTAACAGAAACAGGATCAGTTGTCGTACCTGCCAGGTTTGTAAAGGTCGTCGACCCTAAAGCTTCAACTTCAATTTCGCCATTATTAACATACATCCAGGTGTCCGTTGTGTAGTGCCCACTCGAAGAGAGAGAAAAGTGGTTAGAGAACAGCAAAAGGTCCAAATCGCGAATCCATATCTTTGCCAATGGGGGCAGGAAAGGAAGCGGATTTTCGACGTATGCGTAAATCTCAATTGGGTCAGTTCCAATGCTTCCACCGTTGAATTCCCCGCCACCGAACGGGGCTGTGGCGCTGTCAAGTTTCACATCAATTGTCCCGGTAAGGTTCAGGTTCTTATTCCCCTTGAGGGCCCCCAAACTGGTGTTGCCGGCCCATTGGGCGGCAGATGCGGGAGAATCAATATTGAGGGTGTACTGGGTTTGGGCAAAACTAGGAGTGGCCAGGGCTGTGGCCAGCAGGATAGGGAGTAAAAATTTCATGTGTTTCTACGTTGCTTGGGGGTGGAAGGGGGAGCAGGATGAACCGAACATTCCACTATATAACGAAAATCTGAGTTAAGAGGGAAATGGCATCTGGTAATCGACTACAAGGGGGGCATGGTCGGAAAAGCGCAAGTCCTTAAAAACAAAGGAGGAAACGGCAGTTTCAGCAAGCTTTCGAGTGGCTACCTGGTAATCCAGCCGCCAGCCCACATTGTTGTCATAGGCGCGGCCACGGTTCGACCACCACGTGTAGCACTCGCTCTCGGCATGAGGATGCAGATGGCGGAATACGTCGCACCATTTACCGTTGCCACCGCCCTCGGCAAAAATGGTGTCCATCCATTCGCGTTCTTCCGGCAGGAAGCCGGAATTCTTGCGATTGCTTCGCCAATTTTTAAGATCTTTCTCGGTGTGAGAGATGTTCCAGTCGCCACACACCACCACATGGCGACCGCTGTTTTGCAGTCGAGCAAGGTACTCGGAAAGATGGTCGAGAAAATTCATCTTGCGTTGCTGCCTTTCGTCTCCGGAAGAACCCGAAGGCAGATACAAAGAAACTGCAGTCAGGCGACCGAAGTCTGCTGCAATAATGCGTCCTTCACAATCGGCGTGCTCCCAGCCGCCTCGCACTACCTTGTCGGGGGGGAGCCGGCTAAATATTGCGGTACCGGAATATCCGGGCTTCTCGGCATGAAACCATTCACTGTGAAGGCCGGCCGGAGCCAGCATTTCTTCAGTTAACTGGTTGGCTTGCACCCTGATCTCCTGTGCGCAAACGATGTCGGCATTCTGTTTTCCCAACCATGTGAAAAACCCTTTTTTGGCGGCAGAACGAATCCCGTTCATGTTTATGCTGATGATGCGCATTGGATTCAATCAAGGAGTCCAAGCGCGTTTAATTGGCGTTCGGCTTGTGGCGCCCAACCACGATTGGCAATCGGGCTGGCAGGAGACGGATGCAGTATTTGTCCAATCTCGATGTCCTCGGCAGCAAGGATGCGTGCCGCCTGGTCGCGTGCGAACTTACCGACGCCAACTACCATGCCGGGTTTGAGTGCGCGTACGCTGGCTACCAAAGCGCGGTCGCAGGCCTGTTGCAAGGGTTCCCGCTCGGCCGCCGGCAGTTTGTCTGGAGTGCGATTGCGCCCACTTTCCTCCATGAAGCAGAGAGGGCACCAGTTGAACACGAAGAAGTTGTCGAAGAAATGGTCGGCAGAAGAAAAACGCTCCCGTGCCCAACTCCATAGACGCCGTCCGCTAACTTCGGAACGATGACAATTGAGTCCTTGAATAGGGCGTTTGGGATGAATCTTTGCTGGTTGCTTGACCTCACCATCCAGCTTTAACCATTCACGCACATGAGTAACCTCGCCGAAGGGAACACCGGTTTGGGCCATCCCCCAAGGTCCGGGATTCATCCCCAGAAGAATCGCCTTTACGCCCGGGCGGCTGTAACGGCGCAGGTACTGCTCATGTAAATCCCATGCGTAGTCGAGTGGGTTGTAAACATGAGTTATCGGCTCGCTGAATTTGAGATTTGAAACTTCGCGGCTGAGCCGGCGGGCAATGTCGATTACTTCCATCGGGCGGCGAAGTGTACGCTACCGGAGATGAAACGAGTGCTCGAACCTGAAGTGATGGACACCGACGAGGAGGCTGACGGTTATGACTCGATGGACCACTCCGGCCCGAACCAGTCCTTTGTCGAGCGCCTGGTAGCACTTGGTGCAGCTGGCCGCATGCTGGATATCGGATGCGGGCCGGGACATATTCCCTTGTTGGTATGTGAGTCAATCGATCAGGCCGAAGTTCTGGGGATAGATTTGGCGGAGAAAATGCTGCGGCATGCACGCCGCCATGCCGGGGAATCACCCTTTGGTGAGCGTTGTTCCTTCCAACTGGGCGATGCCAAAGGCTTGGATTTTGCCGACCACAGCTTTGATTGTGTTTACTCGAACACCATCCTGCACCATATTCCGGACCCGCTCCCTTTTCTGCAGGAAGCTTGGCGGGTGTTGCGTCCAGGTGGAGTTTTCCTGGTTCGCGACTTGTTTCGTCCCGACTCGATTGAAAATGTTGAATCTCTGGTTGCTACTTATGCTGCCAAGGAGAGTGAAAATGCACGTGCCTTGTTTCACGCTTCATTGTGTGCTGCTCTGCGCGTAGAAGAACTACGTGAGTTGTCCGTGAAGGTGTCTCCGGAATTGGAAGTGGCGGTCGATAGCGACCGCCACATGAGTTTGCAGGGACGAAAGCCCGAACTTACTTGATGTCGTCAAATGCGACGTTTGACTTGACCGAGTCTGCCCCAGCGACGCCACGTTGCATTACCGCCTGCACCCAAATAGTAATATTTGGTGCAGATGCCGGTATGTTCTTGACCATGCTGGCGTAGCCGGTCGAATCCGCGGTGGCGGTGCCGGCAAGCTTGACCGGGTAAAGGATGTCAACGCAAAGACCGCCAAGTCCGGAGAAGCAGGGGCCGCTTCCGGTTCCATTGGCGCTCCAGATGAAGTAAACCAATTCGAACGGGTCAGCATTTTCCAGCATCAGGGAAACCGGCATTCCGTTGAACATCGCAGTAGTGGTCAAGGTCGGGCCCGGTGGGATTCCAAAGTTGCCCATCCAGGTGCGCCAACTTGAGGTTCGGTATTCGTGGTGACTCCAGAATGAGCCGGGGCTACTGGGATCCTCTTCGACCCCGGAGTAATCACCCCACCGGCTTCCGGTTTCGGCGCGCGTGCTGTTTTGCAGTGTTTCTTCAACACCCATGAAGCCGGCAGCATCTCCGGGTGCGCGCATCACGTATTCTATTTCGATGTATTGGGTCGAAGATGAACGATGGTAGGCAATCGTTGCGTTACCCATGTCATCTACGTGGATGTCGCCAAACCAGTTGTGTTCGCCGTTACCGTAGTTAAGGGTCCCATACTGAACTTCAATCGGCTGAAGACCACTATTCGGCCATCCTTGCATATCAAACTCATACCAGCGCACCCGGGCGGTATTGCCACCGCTACCGGCCCCAACGTTGTGGCAGAACCACAATCGACCATTGCGATAGACGCCGTGTTTGATACGGGAGTCGATGGTGTCAGCTTTGTTTGATGTTCCGAGCTGATCAGCGCCCGGAGGCGACTGACGAGACGCAACCGAAACCGTGGTGGAGGTCTTTTGGGGATTGGTAAGCGGGTCGGTTATCGCGTAGAAAGTAAGTTGCGAGCTACTTCCCTGCCAGGCAGTGATGAAGTACTGGATGTCGGTGTTGATGTCGTAGTTCTTGACACAACCAAGTGAGAGCAAGCTGCTTGACATGTTCATCTTGGTCGGGGTCATGGAGGCACCACTCATCATGTTCGCCATCGGGAAGATGTAGACATCGTTTCCACCTCCGCTGAAGCAGTCTCCGGATACATATACCGCGTGCTCATCAATACCGATGTTGGGGAAGTCGAGGAACCCGCAGCTTGATGCAGTGATGCGGTAGGTGTGCCAGTTGCCGTTGGGATCGTTGTCATCCGAAACGCCAATGCAAATGTAGGAGGTGTTGTTGGTGTCTTCCGCAGCGGCCACTACGAAGCGGTCATGGTGTGAGGAGTAAACCGCGATGGGGTCGAACACGAATGAACCGGCGCTGCCACCACTGATGTTATTGCCGAAGAATCCGGAGCTTCCGGACAATGACTTGCTGTAAGTCTGGGTCCCATCCTTTTCGAAGAATGAGATTTGCGAGTTGACTACGCCAACGATGTGGTTTCGTCCAACCGCCAAGTTGGGGTCTGGTGGAGTCCACCCGGTCGAGTTAAACGCAGTAAAGCCGCCAAGGCCGCCACGCGGGATAGCGGGGTTTAGCGGTTCAGGTCGCCAGTTCGGATCCCAGTCGGGGCGAACTTCGGTGTCCCAGACTTGCTGCATGGTGATATTGCTGGCTGCGGCCAGTGGTTCAATCGCAGCCGGTGCGGCCGGGTTGAAACTCAGCGGAGCATGCACAGAAAGGCCGGCCGCGCGGCGGTCACCATCTGCATTACCGTGCCAGGCGAAGGCCAATTGGTTGTGTGCAGTCCACAGAACATGATTGCTGTTGAGGCCGGTTTGGAGGGTTTGTTCCTCTTCAATCCGATGGTTGGCACGGAACCCGTCGCTGAGAGCAATGCCGTCGCGATCAAACAAGCGGGCACGAATGTCGATGTCCTCGTGCGGACGACGCGGCTCGTTGATTGGAAGTTTGCCCTGGTTATGACTGTAAGCGACCACGAAGTTTCCGTTCGGGTTCATCGCGACTGAAGCGCCGGTTCGCCAACCTTCACCGCCGGCATCAGTTTGGCAGGGCTCAGTCAGTGCTTTGCCTGATGAATCGAACAAACGGAACCAGGCATCGTAGCCGGTTCCTCCAGCGTGACTCATCCATGCAACGGCGAATCTTGAACAACCGTCCGAATCGAGCGATGGTTCAATCCCGGCTTCCAAAGCCTCATCGATGGTGAAGAAATCTCCGTGCTCACCGTCGACAGCAATGATGCGTCCATTCAAGCCAAGCGGGATGCCGTCTTCAGCTTGGTTTTCCGCCCATACTGCGACGAAGTTACCCGCT
>NVRO01000174.1 GCA_002400895.1 Planctomycetota bacterium | reverse complement strand
GCCATCAGCGTGGAAGAGGCAATCGCCAGTAAGCCGACCGGAGTGCTGTTGTCACCCGGGCCCGGCAACCCGGACTCGGCCGGCATCTGTCTTGAACTGGTGGGTGCGTTACCGGCTGAAATCCCGTTGCTTGGAGTTTGCCTGGGGCATCAATCATTGGTGCAGGGGCTGGGTGGAGCAATCGGCCGCGACCCGGTGCCGGTGCATGGAAAACCAGCCATGATTCATCACGATGGATTGTGTCCCTTGTTTGATGGGATGCCGAATCCATTTTCGGCCGGTCGTTACCACTCCTTGTTCGCCATCCGGGAGTCCCTTCCCGACTGTTTGCGTCTGACCGCGTGGATTGAGGAAGGCACCGTAATGGCAGTGCAACACATCGACCGGCCGTGGTTCGGAATGCAGTTCCACCCCGAGTCAATCCTG
This sequence comes from Planctomycetota bacterium, assembly GCA_002400895.1. Next base: position 5,418 of record NVRO01000174.1, on the reverse strand, counting down.
ACTCCGCAGGGAGATCGCATGCTTGTCAAATTCCTTGCGTTGACCGGGGAAGGAGTCTCGGCGCGGTGAACTTGCGGGAACAAGCCGACCTTGTGCTCGGTGGTGAATTCCTGAGCCGCGAGCAAAGCCGCGAACTGTTCGGTAGTGCACTCCAGGATGGTGCCGACCAGGTTGCTCTGGCTGATTTATTGCGGGGGATGGCAGAACGCAGTGAAAGTGTGGATGAAATCATCGGCGCGGCCGAAGCCCTGCGCGGGGCAATGATCCCTTTCGTGCATGCCGACGAGGACAGTTCGGAAGGGTCGGGACCGGTTGATACCTGTGGAACCGGGGGTGACGGACTCGGCTCCTTCAATCTGTCAACTGCGGCCGCTCTGGTTGCTGCAAGTGCCGGCGCCAAGGTAATCAAGCACGGGAATCGTTCGGTTTCATCCAAGTGCGGGTCTGCCGACTTGCTTGAAACTGCCGGAGTCAAGCTTGAACTTGATCCGGCCCAGGCGCGCACGGTTTATGAAGAGGTCGGCATGGTGTTTTTGTTCGCTCCGGCCTTTCATCCGAGCATGCGCTTTGTCGCCCCGGTACGTAAGCAGTTGGGTATTCGCACCATCTTCAACTACCTCGGGCCGCTCTGCTCTCCCGGAAGTGTCAAGCGGCAACTGCTTGGTGTTGGAGTTGGCGACAAACTTGACGATTACGCCAAAGTCATGATCGGCCTCGGAGCCGAACGCGCCTACGTGGTACATGGCGCGGGCGGGGCTGATGAACTGACTCTCGAAGGCCCCAACCGGGTGTTGTGCGTAGGTGATGTACCGGCGCCAAAATTCGATGCCAGTGACCTCGGTTTACCGGCTTCCCCGGTCAGTGCGCTTGAAGGTGGTGACGCGAGGGTCAACTTCAGGATGTTGACCGCGGTTCTGGATGGCGCAGACGGTCCGGTGCGGAATGCCGTGCTGCAAAATTCTTGCGCCACCCTGGTGGTTGCCGGAGTCTGCGATACACCTGCATCCGCGCTGGTCGCAGCCAGTGCGGCGCTCGATTCTGGTGCCACCAAATCGCTATTGGAGCGGCTGGTCGAAGTCAGCCAAAAAATTGGTGGCGACGCATGAAACCTGGCGTAGTTCGCACCGGAACCAAATTGGACGCCATCCTTGTTGCGGTGAGCCAGCGTCTGGAAGAGCGACGGGCAAGGATTCCTCTGTCCGAGTTGCGGTCCCTGGCTGAGAGCCGAAAATCCGCCAACGCAGCCGGCAGCCGTCGCCGGAGTTTTGTCGAAGCTCTGTCGCAGCCGGGATTGTCGATCATTGCCGAGTGCAAACGTGCGTCACCCTCCGAGGGTGAAATCGCTCAGGCCGATGACATGCTGGTCCGCGCGCGTTCCTATGCCGCCGATGGCGCTGCCGCGGTGTCGGTGCTGACCGAGCAGGACCATTTTGGCGGTAGCCTCGACGATTTCGACCGCGTCGCCGCTGCCGGCTTGCCACGCCTGCGCAAGGACTTCCTGATTGACGAATACATGGTGTATGAATCTGCTGCCCATGGTGCCGAAGCAGTTTTGTTGCTCGCCAATTGTCTTGATGATGGGCTTCTCGCGGAGTTGAGAGACTTGGCTGACCAGCTTGATATTGCGGTTTTGTTGGAGGTGCACGATGAACCCGAGCTGAACCGCGCCCTTTCACTGAAACCGGAATGCCTGGGAGTGAATGCCCGCGACTTGCGGAGCTTCGACACCAATCTCGGAGTAATCGAGGCCTTGTTGCCAAAGATAGACGGCTGTTTGAAGGTTGCCGAATCAGGTATCCATGAATGGGAAGACATTGAGCGTATGCGCGCTGCCGGTGCGGATGCCGTCTTGTGCGGAACCGCGCTGATGCGTGATCCCGGGAAACTGCGCGAGTGGAGCAGCCAGCTATGAGAGCCTTGCCGAAAGTCAAAGTTTGTGGATTGACTTCCCTTGAAGACACTCTGGTCGCACATGAGGCCGGCGCCGACGCCTTCGGATTTGTTGCGGCAAAGCAATCTCAGCGCGTGGTCTCTGCCGATCAGGTCGCCGCAATCAGCGCGCAACTTCCCCCGGACTGCATGCGGGTGGGAATATTTGTGGGCGACAGTCCCGGAGCGGTTGCTGCTTTTGCCGACCTTGCCGGCTTGAATGCGGTGCAGCTTTGCGGCAGCGAACAGCCAGCGGATTTTGCCGACTTCCCTTATCCGATATTGCGTCGTCTGCCAGCCGATGAAGATGGCATGAGACAACTGGAAGTGTGGCGACAAACTGCGTGGGGTTTCGTGATTGACCACCCGGCCAGTGCCGGCGGTAGTGGCGAACAGGTTGATGAAAAGTGCGCGCGCGAACTTGCCGCTGCGGCTCCCTGCCTGCTGGCGGGAGGGTTGGCTGCCGACAATGTCGCTGCCGCTGCACTTGCAGTTGAGCCATGCGGGGTGGACGCATCTTCGCGGCTAGAATCAGCGCCTGGACGCAAGGACCATACCCAAGTGCGCGCCTTTGTAATCAATGCATTGGAGGCACTCAAGTGACTGAATCAAACACCATGCGTGGGCCCTGGTTTGGTGAGTTTGGTGGCTGCTTTGCGCCCGAAACATTAATGGGCTCATTGCTCGAACTCGAGCAAGCCTGGGTTGGCGACGGTCAATCGGAGGAGTTCCGGGGAGAGTTGAGTGTGCTGTTACGGGATTATGGTGGCCGAGCTACTCCGCTGACTCCGACCCGACGGTTGTCTTCCGACTTGGGTTGTGAGATTTGGCTCAAGCGCGAAGACTTGCTCCATACCGGTGCCCACAAACTGAACAATGCCTTGGGCCAGGCATTGCTCGCCAAGCGCATGGGCAAGACTCGAATCCTGGCCGAAACCGGTGCTGGTCAACACGGGGTCGCCACCGCCACCGTTTGTGCGCTGCTCGGGTTGGAATGTGTGGTGTACATGGGGGCGGTAGATGCCAGGCGTCAACGCCCCAATCTCTTGCGCATGGAGTTACTTGGTGCGCAGGTTGAGATTGTTGAGCATGGGCAAAAAACCCTTAAAGATGCCATCAACGAAGCAATGCGTGCCTGGGTTAGCGATCCCCAAGCGCACTATCTATTGGGTTCTGCACTTGGCCCGCACCCCTTCCCGGCGCTTGTTGCCGGTTTCCAGCAGGTGATTGGCGAGGAGGCTCGGCGCCAAATTCTCGATCAATGTGGTGAGTTGCCCGACCTGGTGGTTGCATGCGTCGGCGGCGGTTCCAATGCGATTGGAATCTTTCGCGGTTTCGTTGATGACAAGGATGTGCAATTGGTAGGGGTCGAGGCCGGCGGCGAGGGTATCGACGGGGGCAAGCATGCGGCGCGCTTTGCAGGTGGAGTCCCCGGTGTTCTGCATGGGTGCCGTACTTGGCTATTGCAGGACGAGGGCGGGCAAATTCTCCCGACTCATTCGGTTAGCGCGGGTCTGGATTATCCGGCGGTCGGCCCCGAACATGCCGAACTGCACGCACTCGGACGGGCGGCATATGCCCATTGTTCGGATGAACAGGCCTTGCACGCCTTCGATACGCTGGCACAACTGGAAGGTATCATTCCGGCCCTCGAATCAAGCCATGCAATCGGTTGGGTGATGGAGAATGCCGAGCAACTTAGCGGCCAGCGGGTGCTGATAAATCTCTCCGGTCGAGGCGACAAGGATCTGACCACCGTGTTTGCGCTGCGTGGAGGGAAAGTCGAATGAGCAACCGTCTCGAAGCCGCTGCCAAAGCGCTGCGTGATGCCAACAAACGTGGTATTGCTCCCTACATTACTGCTGGTGACGGCGGCATGGAGGCAAGCTTGGCGGTACTGCACGCTCTCGACCAGGGTGGTGCGGATTGGGTCGAATTGGGGATTCCATTTTCCGACCCGATAGCCGACGGGCCAGTGTTGCAAGCCGCGTCCGAGCGTGCCCTCGAAGCTGGAGCCTCGCTCAATTCAGCCCTGGAAATGTTGAGTGCATTCAGGTCCGAGGGTGGGAGTATCCCGGTGGCGTTGATGTCATACGCCAATCCATTGATGCGCCATGGTTTGGCCGCAACTGCAGTGCGTATTGTCGATGCCGGTGGTGACGCCTTAATCGTTCCCGACATCCCGCTTGAAGAAGGTGACGAACTTGAAGCGGCCGCGGTTGCCGCCGGCTTGTGCCCGGTTTTCTTTGCTGCTCCCACTTCCAGTGATGAGCGTATCCGACAGGCCGGTGCCCGTTCACGGGGATTCCTCTATGTGGTTGGTCGGATCGGGGTGACTGGTGGCGGCACCAACTTCGATGCCGACACCCAGGCTTTCTTGAAGCGTGCCCGGACCCTGTCAGCCGTGCCGATTGCAGTTGGCTTCGGGATAGACAGTGCCGACGCGGTTCGTGCCGCCACTATCCATGCGGATTTCGCAATCGTCGGCACTGCCCTGGTGCGCCATTTGCACGAGCATGGAGAGACTGGGGATTCACGCGCAGCTGCCGCCTCCTCTTTTTTAAATGAACTAAGATTGGGATTGAACTGAGTTAAGCTCCAAACGTCCGACAACAACATGCATCCAGCCCTTCGTAATCAACTCACATACTTGGACACCGCCTTGGTGAACTTGCTACAGGAACGCGCACGCTTGTTGGTGGGTGTGCCCGCCGATGATCCCGATCGCCAACCGCATACCGAAGATTTGTTGCGTCGTACCAGTGGCAGTTTCAGGTCCGACGTATTGGTGGAAATCCTCACCGCAGCCGAGCGAGGTACCCACTCGTGATAGTCAGAATGGTTTTGGGGGCATCGGCTGAAGTAGTGCAGGAGTTGCGTGCACGGCTGGAAAGCGAAGGGATTAGAACGGTCCTTTCACCGGAATCGGCGCGACCGATTTTTGCTGCGGTTGACAAGGTGACCGAATCATTGATGGCAGAAATTTGTGCCCACCCCCAGGTTGAGGAAACCCTGGTCCCGAGCGGTGCGTGGCGCCTGGCGCACCGCTCCTTCCGCGAAGCACCCAGTGTGGCGGAAATAGGCGGGGTGAAAATAGGTGGCGGCCTGGTCAGCGTGTGCGCCGGTCCATGTTCGGTGGACCATATGATGATGGAGGCAGCCGAGCAGGTAAAGCGTGCAGGTGCACAGCTCTTGCGTGGTGGTGCTTATAAGCCGCGGACTTCTCCATGGTCCTTCCAGGGTTTTGGCAAGGAGGGGTTGCGCTTGCTCAAGGATGCCGGCGAAAAAGTAGGCTTACCGGTGGTTTCCGAAATCATGGACGCGGCACACCTGCCGGCTTTCCGTGACCATGACGTTGACTGTCTGCAGGTGGGCGCTCGCAACATGCAGAATTTCACCTTGCTGAAGGCGATTGCCGAGTCCGGGAAAACCGTATTACTCAAGCGTGGTCTGGCGGCGACGGTTGATGAGTGGTTGTATAGCGCGGAG
>NVRO01000173.1 GCA_002400895.1 Planctomycetota bacterium | reverse complement strand
CGACTTCCCTGAATTGTCTCATCCGCGCCTCCGGTCGATGAGCGATGCCAACAGGGATTCCAGTGCCAACAAGGCAACCACCAGCATGAACAACTTGGCGGCGAGGTTATCGCTGGGCGGGGTCGCTGCAACCTCGCTGTTGATAGTAATGACGGAAAAATCCGGCGTCGGAACGAGCATGGCGAGATGTTCCGGAGTAACTTTGCGCAAGTCACTTTCTCTTACCGGAGGGTTGACCGCAAACAGTTCGCTGGCGGCAATGACGCTGCCATCGTTGGCAAAACTTCGATATTCAACTCGCCAGATTCCTGGGCGCCGGGCATGGTCGACCAATGCCTGGCTGAACAAGCCATTGCTGAGGGCTACCGGTGCTGCTTGCGGGCGTAATTGCTGTTTGTCGGGGCTATGCAACAGCAATTCGCTGGCCGGGCGCTTGAGCAGGAACTGTAAGGGTGCACCGACTTCCAAGTTAGCTTGTGGTTCCTTGCCAAGGGCAAGATGGCGGCACAAATCAAACAGGAAGGGGAGGGTGCCACCGGGAACTTCGGTAAAGCGATTCCATCCCGGCATCGGCGCAATATTGGAGACCACACACAGACCCTGCAGGTAATCCCACTCCACCAGTGCCGGCTCAATCCGATTGATGATTTCTTCGCCGTTTTCTTGCAGTAAAACTAACGGGACTCGCATTCGGTTCGGCTCAGTGAGTTCGAGTCGTTGCCAGGACAACACCGGCACTTCGGTAAGCAATGGTTGCCAGCGCGGGTCGACGAAAAGCTCCAGCGGCGACCAATCCGGCTGGCTGATACCAACCCGGGCAAAGCCGGTGGCGGTGTTGCCAACAACCAGACTTTCGCCACCGATATTGTCGATTATCCTTTTTATATTCGCACTTGAACTCTCCGCACCAAGGAACACCAGCAAGCCACCGCCGACCTTGACAAAGGCTTCAACAGCGCTGATTTGTTCGTTGCTCAGTGGTGGAGGATCGGCCAATACCAGCAAGTCGATTTCGTCGAGGAAACTCGGATGCAAGTCGACCGCGCTACCGTTGCTGACTTGTAATGGTGCAGTATCTCCAAGGTCGATGAAATCAAGCAGAGTGCGAGCAAGCCCGGGGTTGTTGTCATTGCCGACAATCAGCACTTCCGGCGCAGCCTGTACCCTTACCACCGTAGAGCGGTAATCGTCTGCGGGGAGCGCATCCCCTTCGATAGTCATTTCCAATGCACGCTCCCCGACCAAAGCGGGTGAGATTGGATGACTCCAACTGATTTCACCATTCGCAGGCACCTCAAGTTGGTGCTCGGCAATGATGTCCCCATCAAAAATCAGGCTGAGGCGAACTGAGCGCGGTGCCTTGGTGTTGAATCCCCGTACGCGCGCAATCACCTCGCCGAATCCGCCGGGGTTGAGTCGGGCAGGCTCAACCCGCAACTCGACTATCGCAGTGTTGGCGGCGGAAGAGGCACCAACATCCACCACCGTAATGCTGAACCCGGCACTGGAAATAGCACTCAATGATTCGACCAGGCGCTGGTGCTGTCGCTCGTCATCCCAACCGCTGGCTTGCAGGTCGGAAACGAAAATAACGGAAACTTCCTGGCAACCATCGGCAGTCAGGGTGCTGGCACTTTGCAGGGCTATCGCCGCTGCCACTGCCAGTTGGCTTTCGCCAAACTCGGGTTGATCCAGTCCGTCCAGCGCGCTGGCGACCAGCGGAGCTTCACCAAGTGCCAGACGGCTGGGGTGCTGGCCAGCCACCACGATGGCGGCCCGGTCTCCCATCGCGGAATCCAACTGGGCGAGTTGGGAGCGGGTTTCACTCAAGCCACGGTCGAATGCGGAAGTGCCACCGCTCCGATGACTCATCGACAAGGAGGTGTCGAGCACCAGCACCTTGCCACGTGCTGGACGTTGCGCCAACAACTCCGGGAGTTCGGTGCTGGGGCGTGCCAATCCCAGAATCAACGCGATGACCGCCAGAGTGCGAAACAACAAAAGTAGCAAGTCTTCCAACAATAAGCGTCGGCGAGTTCTCTTGATTGCACGTCGCAGAAATTCAATCGCGGCAAAGTCGACGCGCTGAAAACGTCTGCGATTCAACAGGTGAATGATTATCGGGACTGCAGCCAGTGGCAACGCCCATAAGAAGGCCGGGTGGAGGAAATTCACCGACGTGACCTCCGTAAGCGTGCATTTCGACGAGCAAGAAATTCGACCAAGCCGGCTTCCAACGCTTCGTCACTCTGGATACGGCGGAAGTCACTGCCCAAACCGCGCAAACCCTGACGTAGTGCTGCCCCGTGTTGTTCGAACTCCTGGATGTAGGCATCGCGAACTGCGCGCGGATCCAATAAGAGTTGCTCCACTCCTTCGAGTGCTTCGAAACGGGTTGAGCGTCCCCAGGGGAACTCGACTTCAGCCGGGTCGAGGACGCGCAAGATGATCATGTCGTGGCCGGCACGCCTGAGTTGGGCAGTTGCTTTGACCGCAGCATCGACATCGCCGAGCAGGTCTGAAATCCACACCACCAGGCCGCGTCGCTCCATTCGTGCCCCGGCAAGGGAGAGCGCGGTTGCCGGGTCACCATTGCCGTTGGGCTCGAAGTCTTCCAATACCCCGACACAGTCCTGAAAGTGACGCTCGCCGCCACGGGCGGGCAGCCAATGCTCGACCGAATCCCCGTTACACACTGCGAGGCCCCACGAGTCACCCTGCAAGGACAATAATCGTGCCAACGAGGCAGCCAGCCATTTGGCATAGTCAGCCTTGTTCCATTCGAGCGTGCTGAACTTCATCGAGGCCGACAGGTCGACGACCAACCAAGCCGTCAACGAGGTTTCTTCCTCGTAACGACGTACGAAATAGCGATCGCTACGAGCCGCCAACCGCCAATCGATGTGGCGTATTTCATCTCCGGGCACATATTCACGATGCTCGGCAAAGGTGGTTCCCGACCCCCGCATAAACGAAGCATGGCGACCCCCGGCGAGTCCCTCGACCGCAGTTCTGGCGCGCAACTCCAGGCGCGCCAGGCGAGCTAGCAGCTTAGGATCCGATGCCCGCTGCACGATCTCCGTCCAGCGCAGTTGGGTGGGCGGCTACTTCTTCGAGTAGGCGCGCGGCCACCGTGTCTGAATCTATACCCTCGGCTTCAGCAGCAAAATTGATTTTGATGCGATGGCGCAACACCGCCGGTGCGACCACGGCAATGTCTTCGACGCCAACGTGAAGGCGACCATGCAACAGCGCTCGTGCTTTTGCCGCCAACACCATTCCTTGCGAGGCTCGCGGCCCCGCACCCCACAGCACCCAATTACGGACGAAATCGGGTGCGCTGGCGTCATCCGGGCGAGATGCCCGGGCTATTGCCACCGCATACTCGAGTACCGAATCAGCGGCCGGTACACTGCGTACCAATTCTTGCAGGCGCTTGAGGCTGGCCGTATCCAAAATCTTTTCAACTTCGGCATTCTCGGTACCGGTAGTCCGGCGCATTATTTCCGCCTCTTCGTTGAGGCTGGGGTAATCAACCCGAATCAAGAATAAAAAGCGGTCGAGCGCAGCTTCCGGCAGGGGGTAAGTGCCCTCTTGCTCCAGCGGGTTTTGAGTCGCCAGCACGAAGAATGGATCCGGCAACAGGTGGCAGTCGCCGGCGGCACTGACTTGACGTTCCTGCATTGCTTCCAGCAAGGCTGCCTGGGTCTTTGGTGGCGTTCTGTTTATTTCGTCAGCCAACAAAATGTTGGTGAAGATGGGGCCGGGCTGAAAGCGGAATTGGCGCTCACCGGTGGTCGGGTCGGAGTGCAGGACTTCGGCGCCAGTGATATCCGCCGGCATCAGGTCGGGAGTGAACTGAATGCGGCCAAAATCGAGGTCGAGCGCCCGTGCAAAAGTCGACACCATCAGGGTTTTGGCAAGGCCCGGAACACCGACCAGGACAGCGTGCCCGCGAGCAGCAACCGCCAGCATCAATTGCTCGACAACCTCATCCTGGCCGACCACCACGCGGGCAGTCTGCTCGCGCGGGCGGGAAAAGGCGCTGGCAAACCAGGCGGCTGCTTCAGTGTCAGGAGCGGGTGGGGAGTCGTTCATTCGGTTGGTGTGGGTTCACCGGTGGCATTAGGCCTACGTGGCTTAACCCCTTGTGTATCGATAAGTCTTTGGTCGGTTAGGGGATCGAGGACGAGCCATTCAAGTTCCTGCTCTGCCCGGTGTAATTGCTCATCCTGGGCAGTGGTGTGGGCGCGTTCGCGAACTTCCTCCTGATGGGCAGCGTGGAGCTTATATGCCGACGGGACCAACAGGGTTAGAGCAACCACAATCGCCACCAGCCAGAGTGCTACTTCGAGCATCCGCGCCCGAGCGGTAGTTTTGGTGCGACTCACAGTGGTAGCGCATCTCCGTAACGGGCTGATTCACCCAGCCACTCTTCAATTCTGAGGAGTCGGTTGTACTTGGCAACGCGGTCGGATCGACACGGTGCTCCGGTTTTTATTTGACCCGCACCCACTGCAACTGCGAGGTCGGCGATGGTGGTGTCTTCGGTTTCACCTGAGCGGTGCGAGATGATCGAGCTCCACCCTTGGGCTGTAGCCATGTCAATAGCGCGCAAGGTTTCCGTGAGGGTTCCGATTTGATTGACCTTGATAAGAATGGAGTTGGCGCTGTCCTCCTCGATGCCGCGAAGCAGGCGGGTGGGATTGGTAACGAAAAGGTCGTCCCCGACCAGCTGCACCTCGTCGCCGAGTGCATCGGTCATTGCCGCCCATCCTTCCCAGTCGTCTTCGTCAAGGCCGTCTTCAATTGAGACGATCGGATATTTTTTGCACCACTCGGAATAAAAACCGATCAGTTGCTCAGCGCCGTATGATTTTCCTTCGAAATGGTATTGGCCATTGTCGTGGATTTCCGTCGCCGCAACGTCCAGGGCAATCGCCATGTCCTTGGACCCAGCCTTGAGGCCGGCTTTTTCAATCGCTTGTATCAACAGCTCAACCGCAGCTTCGTTGGAAGCCAGGTCGGGGGCGAAGCCGCCCTCGTCGCCAATCGCAGTTGACAGACCTTTTTCCTTGAGCAGAGACTTGAGTGCGTGGTAGCTTTCGGCGCACCAGCGCAATGCTTCGGAGAAACTGGGAGCTCCCCATGGCTGAATCATGAACTCCTGGAAGTCCAGGTTGTTGTCAGCGTGGGCACCTCCATTGAGCACATTCATCATCGGCACTGGCAGTCGGTTGGCGCCGGCACCGCCCAGGTAGCGAAACAGCGGCAACTCGGCATCACAAGCCGCGGCATGTGCCACTGCCAGGGAAACTCCGAGCAGGGCGTTGGCGCCCAATCCTGATTTGTCATCCGACCCGTCGAGCTCAAGCAGCGCACGGTCAACCTCCTCTTGCTTATCAGCATCCATGCCGAGCAGTTTGGGGGCGAGGATGTCATTGACGTTGTGAACCGCTTGGGTGACTCCCTTGCCGAGGTATCGTTCGTCATCATCGCGCAATTCAATCGCTTCGTGTTGGCCAGTAGAGGCGCCAGACGGAACAGCCGCCCGACCGAAGGCACCGTTGGCCAACTCCACGTCGCATTCAAGGGTGGGATTGCCACGCGAATCAAGGATTTCACGGGCATGAACTAGAAGGATGTCAGTCATGGTCAGGGATGTTCATTGAGGGCTTCATCTTAGCCCCATTTTATGCGAGAATGAACGGCTTCCCTGCGACTGTCACAACTCATGATTACGGTTGAAGATCTCGATTACCGCTACGGCTCACAAATCCTCTTCCGGGATGCTTCACTTAAGGTGGGGGATAACTGGAAAGTGGGCCTTATTGGCCCCAACGGTTCGGGTAAAACCACCCTGTTTCG
>NVRO01000172.1 GCA_002400895.1 Planctomycetota bacterium | reverse complement strand
TGCGGCGGGAAAGACCGTCTATCTGGAAGCTGCGGCCTACGATGGCGTGAACTTGTATGATTCGAACCCATTAATCCTCGTTGTCCAGTAACCCTCGACTCTCTATGACCCGCTTCTACTTTGGATTGCTCGCCCTTCTCCTGCTGGCCCCTTCCAGTTTTGCCCAAGGCAATGGCGCCACCTTGCTGGCCAAAATAAAGCAGTACTCCGAATACAACGATATTTGGGGTTACACCGCACCCAATGGTGATGAATACGCCATCGTCGGGACCACCACCGGTACTGCTTTCTACAACTGCACCGACCCGACCTCCCCCTACAACGTCGGATTCATCAGTGGTCCCAGCTCGATTTGGCGTGACATGAAAACCTACGGCGAGTACGCCTACATCGTTACCGAAGGTGGTGGAGGAATGCAGATTGTGGATTTGTCAAATCCTGAAAACCCAACTCTGGTTAAGACCTGGGGCACCCAATACTGGAGTAATGCGCACAACATTCAAATCGATGTCGGTGACGCCAAGGCTTACGCATGTGGTACCAACAAGGGGCTGAGAGTGATGGACATCAGCAACCCGACCAATCCAAGTTTGTGGGCAACCAAAAGTTCGCCCTACATCCACGACTTGCACGTGCAGAATGGTAAGGCTCACCTCTCCGAGATTTACGATGGCAGGTACCGTATTTCGACTGTCCAATCCAACTTCCCGACCCGTGACTCAATTATTACCCCGGGGTCGTTTACCCACAGTACCTGGGCCAATGAAGCTGACACCATTTGTGTGACTACTGACGAGGTCAATGGTGGTTCCATTGCCACCTATGACATTTCCAACCCGAACAACATCCAGCATCTCGATACCTGGACATTGAATCAAAATTCGATTGTCCATAATGCTTACATCATCGGTAATGTGGTTTACGCTTCCTGGTACACCGAGGGCTTCGTTTGCGCGGACATTTCCGACCCTAGCGACATCAAATACCTGGCCTCCTACGACACCTCCTCGTACGGCTCAGGCAGTGGCTACCACGGAGCCTGGGGTTGTTATCCATTCTCACCATCTGGTGTGATTTACATTTCAGATATTGAGGAAGGATTCCACATCATTCGAGTTGATGGGCCAGCATTCGAGTTCACTCACATTCCGGTTCCTAATACGCAGAACGAAATTGGCCCTTACCAGGTCAATGCCGATATTAGTGCCATTAAGCCCAATGCCAGCACAGTTGCGGCTGATTTGTGGTACCGCGTTGACAATGGTTCCTGGAACAACGTTGCCATGAGTGCAACCGGAGTGGGCGATGAATGGAGCGGTGATTTGCCGGGAACACCGGCACCAAGCGTGGTCGAGTATTACATTCATGCCACCGACAGCACCGGCGCCACTGGTTGGTTGCCGGAAACTTCCTACCCGGGCGATGACGTTTATTCCTTCGCAGTGGGTGTAATCGATGTCGTCTACACCAACGACTTCGAAGGTGCCACCAACGAAGGCTGGACCCATGGATCAACCTGGGGAGTGGACGACTGGGAACGTGGTGCACCGCAGGGCGCTTCGGGTAATTCAAGCCGCCACGAAGGCACCTCCTGGTATGACCCGGGCGCCGCATTCTCCGGAGCTCTTTGCTGGGGCAACGACCTCGGCAATGGCTCGAATGGTTCCTACCCGTCCAACAGCGATAACTGGATGGAATCTCCGAGCATTGATTGCAGCGGGAAAACCAATACCAAGTTGATTTTCCAGCGGTGGATGTCGGTTGAAGCAGCTCCATACGACACTGCCCGCATCCTGGTCAATGGCAATGTGGCTTGGGAGAACCCGGTCGGATACACCGGTGACGCCTTCCACATCATTGATTCTTCCTGGCGCCAGCAGACCGTCGATATTTCCCAATGGGCTGACGGACAATCTGCGGTCAAGGTCAAATTCGAACTCAACTCCGACCATGTAATGGAGCTAGGCGGCTGGAACATCGATGACTTCCAAATCGTGTCCCTGCAAGGCCTCGACCCGACTGACACCATCATCCTGAGTGGTCCTGCCAGTGTTAATAACGGTTCTACTGCTACCTTGAGCATTGACAGCGCCCCGGCAAACTCCCCACTGTGGGTGCTTTGGTCGTTCAAGAACGACGGTGCTGTAATTTCCGGACATAGCTTCGACCTCGGAAAGCCCATTAAGATTGGCGCTCGGTTAACCGCCGATGGAAATGGCGCTGCCAGCATTACTACCACGCCGATGCCCAGCGCAATCGCTGGACGCACTCTTTATCTGGAGATAGCTGCGACCGACAGTGGCGATATCTTCGACAGCAACATCCACGCGCTCAGCGTGTTGTAAGCTCGGCCAGCAATTCACCATAGCGCGCCGCCGCCGCTTCCCAGGAGTGGTGGCGGCGCATTACTTCACGGCCACGCACACCCAGATCCAAAGCACGGGTTGGGTCGTGCAACAGTTTGACCACCGCATCGGCAAGTTCCTGGTTCCCATCTGCGAGCACCAATAACCCTGCAGCATCGGGATGCAGCGCAGTGGCGGCAAGATTGGTGGTCACCACCGGCCGCGCGCAGGCCATGGTTTCAAGCACCTTGTTTTTTATCCCGGCACCAAACCGCATCGGCGCCAATAACAGACAGGAAGATGAAATCCACGGTGGTAAATCCTCCACTTCACCAGTCACTTCAACTCCGTCCAGATCATCGAGAGCGAGCACCGCGGGCACCGGGTTGGTACCGACCACCACCAGGTGCGCTTGCGGCGCCCGGCGTTTAATCAACGGCAATAATTCCCGCGCACATCGAACTGCAGCATCAACATTCGGCGAGAAGTCCATATTGCCAAACATCAAGATGCGACCAGCGACAGCTTCGGTACCTTGATGAGGGGAAAACTGGTTCAAATCTACCCCGTTTGCCACAACTTCCACCCGGGCGCGTGGCCACAGTTCCATAAGAGCGTGCCGGTCATCAGGGGAAACGGCTGTAGTAAGCGGGTAATTGGCCAATGCAAACGCCTCCAAACCACAGAAACGCCGGTGCAGTTGACGGAGGCGTAATCGCGCCAGACCGGTTACTTTCCCGACTTCAAGTTGCCGCTGATAAAACAGACTGCGGGAATCGCAAACATCAAGCAAGGTCGGAAGCTCATGTCGAGCCTCGCAAAACAGGACTTCCGCCCAAGGGTCAAATACGTAGGCAACATCAAGTTGATGCTGTTCACTCAATTGGGCCACCCTCCTTCTTATCTGGCCGGAAAATCCGGGGTACTCAGCCAGCAAAGAGGCTGCCGGGTCAAAGCCAAGATTGGTCTTGACACGCCCGGCCCATGAGCGAGATGGGAAATCCATCAACGAAATGCTGTCGAACAAATCTGCCGATTCCAAATCACCAAGTTGGGTGCGTTGCGAAGCGGAGTTAATCAGCCCCAATAAATGCACCTGATGCCCTGCAGCACGCAGGCGTTTGAAAATGTGAATTACTCGGAGGTGGTAGCCCTCGGTAATCGGCCACGGCAGGCCGCGATAAGCAACCAGGATGTGCATCTGCCTAGGCGGTGTCGACAGAAGCTCCTATCCCGGGTCCGGAACCCTTTTCCGCCCCGCTCGGGTCGTGGTCAACCCGACCTGCCCTGATTACATTCGAGCGCATCGGGAAGCCGACGATTTCTTCTGCTCGCTTGCCGAGCTCCAGAAGTTTGTCCACATCGATGCCGGTATCTATGCCACACTCCTCAATCATCGCAATAAAATCCTCGGAGCAGGTGTTGCCCTTGAAGCCAAGGTGGTAGAGCGATACGCCTACTGCTGGCTGTCCGCCAATCGCGCCCAGCGACCCGTCCACCCAGCGCAGTCCAAGATTAATCGCGGTCATGGAATTGGCGACCCCAGTGCCGCGGGTGTCATGGAAGTGAGCCAAAAATTCTCCCTGCGGGAATTTCTCCAGCAGGTGACCCAACACTCGTTCCACCTGGACCGGGTTGGCTTGGCCGGTAGTGTCGCCCAGCATCAGCACCTGGGCACCCTCTTCCAGGTAGAAATGAGTCAGCTTGTCGATTTCGTCCTGGGGCACATCACCCATGATGGCGCATCCGTAAACGGTGCCCACACATCCGATAATTTCCACCCCTTTGGCATGGGCACGCTTCATGATGGCGGCGTGGTCGGCCATCGCTTCAGCATGGGTGGCACGAAAATTCTTGCTGTTGTGAATCTCCGAAGAGGAAATCATCAAGATAATCTTGTGGGCCCCGTAACCGGCATCGATGCACTCTTCCAAACGTTCCCACCCTTTCATATTGGGCATAAGAATCCGGAACTTGGTGTTGTGATTGTCGCGCCGGATACCCTTGAGAACCTCCACCGCATCGGCAAACTGTGGCAGCAACTTGGGATGGGAAAAGGAAGTTACTTCGATTTCGGGAATGCCGACATCAATCATGCCGTTGAGCATTTCAATTTTGTCGGCAGTCGGCACCTGGGTAGAGATGGACTGTAGTCCATCACGGCACCAGCATTCACCAAAGGTTATCTTTTCAGGACGGGTTGCTGCGCTCATGGGGTGATTTTACCCTAACGCGTCGACCATTTCCTTCAACTCTCCGCGCTCATGCAATTCGCGGACCACATCGCCCCCACCGACAAATTCCCCGCCAATGAAAACCTGCGGGGTGGTCGGCCAATCGGTTATCGACACCAGGGCAGGCTTGATGTCGGCGTGTTCGAAAATGTCCACGCATTCGAAATCGCAACCAAGCTCGGAGAACACCGCAATAACTGCAGCCGAAAAGCCGCAGCGTGGAAATATCTTGTTGCCCTTGGTAAACACCAGAACGGGATGTTCCGCAATCGCGGCTTCCAATTTTGCCTTCATTTCTTCCATTATTTATTCTTCTGTTTTTGTATGAATTTCCACGGCGTGGACAGCGCCATCGCCTCCACCTTCCATCCGTGGACGCATGATGTCCATCACCCGACGATGTTGCTGCAACAGGCTCATGCCCACAAATCCATTCCAACTAACCCGTAGGCGCCAGTGGTCACTGGTGCCGGTAAGATCCTCTGCGGTACAGGATGAGCCTGCCAGCGCAGACTCCACCCAGGCTTCAACTTCTACTTGTTGCATGGTCATTTTCCTCGAATTGTAACACCGAGAATCCACTATCTTGGGACAATCGCATCTCCGATTCACCCCCTAAATTCAAACCCATGGCAACAATCGAAATTTACTCCAAAACTGTGTGCCCTTACTGCTCCATGGCCAAGCGACTGTTTGAGTCCAAAGGGCATAGTTTTGAGGAAATCAACCTAAGTGAGCACCCCGAACGAACCGACGAAATGCTCAAACGCAGCGGCGGACGCATGACGGTGCCGGAAATATTCATAAACGGCAAGCTAATCGGGGGCTACGACGCCCTGGCTGAATTACAGCAAAAAGGCGAATTGGATGCCCTGTTAGCGGCTCCGGACGCGTGATTGAATGGTAGACTAAAACAATGCTCCTCATTGGACTGTTTACCACGCTTGCCACTCTGGTACAGGCTCCAGAATCAAGCCACGAGCTCCGTCTGCCCTTTAACGAAGGCACCAGCCAATTCGAACTGAGGGTTGACCCGGCATTCTTCGGGGTACGTTTCGACCACGCTCTCAGCGAAAACGAATGCCGCCAACTTATCGATTCCTTGCCTGCTGTCAGCGGCGGGGAAGCGGAAAACGCCACCCTGATTCCAGGAAAGACCGTTTACCTTCACACCATTAACGGCCTCTCTGCTGCTGGGGCGCTGGCGGCCTGTGAAGAAATACGGCAACTTGAGGGAGTACTGTCTGCCAGTCCTCGCCTGTGGCTTGAAGAGGACCCCCGCTACCTGACTGAAGAAATCCTGGTGCGTTGGCGGGTTGACGCCCCAGCCCGCGCTATTGCCCT
>NVRO01000171.1 GCA_002400895.1 Planctomycetota bacterium | reverse complement strand
GCTGCCGAAGAAATAATCCTGCTTTCGGACGGTGATCCCTCGGTCGGGGTTCGTAATACTGATGAAATCGTCCTCGCGGTGAGCAACGCCAATCGGTGGCGCAACCTGCGCATCAGCGCGGTCGGGGTCGGGGTAAGCTCCCGGCAGCGACGCTTTTTGCATCAGTTGACCACGCGCAATTACGGCGACCTGGTGCTTTTACGCTGATTTTATTCAAGCCCTTAGTTTGAGTGCCCGGTCTTAAGTACCATTGGCAATGATGAAGGCAGTCAGGGTGCACGAGCACGGTGATTTCGGAGTTCTCAAGCTCGAAGAAGTCGCCCAAATTCATCCCGGCACGGGAGAAGTCCTGGTGCGGGTCGCGTGGTCCGCATTGAACCATCTCGACACCTGGGTGCGGCGAGGAGTTCCGGGGCACAAGTTTCCCTTACCCATCACCACCGGGTGCGATTTCAGTGGGGTAATTGCCGAGTGCGGTGACGGGGTTAGTGGTTGGGATGTAGGCCGGCGCGTTTGTGTGAATCCCGGATTCAGTTGTGGTAGTTGCCCGCAGTGCCAGGCAGGAAAGGAGAACTTGTGCCGGGAGTATGGTATTTATGGAGAATCTACCGATGGTGGAAATGCTGAATTTGCCGTAGTCAAGGCTGAAAGCCTGATTGCAGTTCCGGATGAGTTTCCGCTTGATCTTGCCGCTGCCTTTCCGCTTACCTATCTGACTGCCTGGCATATGTTGGTGGGAAGATGTGGAGTCCGGGCAGGAGACAAGGTGCTGGTGCATGCTGCAGGTTCGGGAGTCTCGGTCGCTGCTACTCAGATTGCCAAGTATTTCGGGGCTATGGTCATGGTCACTGCCGGTACCGATGAAAAGGTCAAAAAGGGCTTGGGTAACGGCGCCGACCATGGAACCAACTACCGCGAGCAGGACTGGCCAAATCAGGCGCGAACATGGGCTGGCGGCTCCAAGTTCGACATCATTGTCGACCACGTAGGGGCAGATACTTTGCCGGCTGGCATCCGGCTGTTGGCCAAAGGTGGGCAGATTGTCATCTGTGGAGTTACTTCCGGTGCGGAAATCGGGCTTAATTTTTCCCCCATTTTCTTCAAGTCACTCTCAATCCATGGCTCCACCATGGGAGAGATGGCAGAAATGCACGAAGTTGCCAGTCTGGTGTGGGAGCATAAATTGCGGCCGGTTATAGACAGCCGATTCAAGCTCGAAGAAGTGGCATCTGCCCACCAGCGGGTGTCTGAGCGGGCTGTTTTCGGCAAAGTCTTGTTGGAAGTCGACAGTAGCCAGGGGTGAGCTTATTCTCAGTAGTATCCACATCGGAGGACTACCCATGATTACTCCCATTGCTCTCGTCTTTGCACCCATTCTCTTCCCCGCGCCTGCTCAAGCCCCTGCCGATGTCACCGTTGAGCCGCGTACCGAAATAGAGTTTGCCAACTCGGCGGTGTGGCCAGGTTCCAAGACCGCCCAGACCCTGATGGGAGTGGGAGTGCGCGACAAGACCTTCTTGCGCATCAAGGTTTACGCCCTTGGTCTCTATGTTGAACCAACTGCTGCTGCCAAGGCATTGGCCAAGTGGGAGGGGGTAGAGTCCAAGAAGCTGCGGAAAGACGAGAAATTCTACGACGCACTTCTGAATGGTGACTTTAGTAAAACCATGCGCTGGGTTTTTGTCCGTGATGTCGATGGCGAGGATATCGCCGAGGCATTCGCCGATTCACTCGAGCCCCGCCTCAAAAAGTTTGCTGCCGATGAAAAGGACAAAAAGGGTGCAGAATCCCGCGCCAAAGCTGCGCAAGCGGGATTGACAACCTTGAAGTCCTGGTTTACCAAGGAAATTGAGGAAGGCCACGAGCTGGTCTTCTCCTGGCATAAGGGCGGCAAGTTGATTGCGCGCCTGGAGGGCAAGTTGTTGGGAGAGTTTACATCCCAACATGTCTGTGTCGCTCTGTTCGATACTGCCATTGGCGAGGACACGGTGGCTGAAGACGCAAGAGAGGACTTCCCAAACGGTTGCGCCCGGGTGTTTGAACATGCTTCTGCTGCGGCCCGCGCTGCCGCAGCCAAATCAAGGTACTAGGCGATTGCGCCATCTGCTTTCATGAGCACCTTTCTTTTCACCTTCCTGGTCTTCGCTGTCGCGATATTAGCGATGTCGGTTGGCGTATTGGTTAGTGGGCGACGTCTCAGCGGCTCCTGTGGAGGGGTCGATGCTCTTAGCGAAATGCTGGGCGATTGTTTTTGTGTCCGCAAGGAGCGTGATCTTTGTGCCGCGGACGATGACAGTGGTCTTTTGGGGATGGCTGAGTTGGGCTATCCCAAACGTGCTCTCCGCCAGCACAATCACGGGCTCCGTTCTTCCCCCGGCGCAGGTCGCGACCAGGGCGATGAATTCCCGGTTTAGCGCTTAGCCGTTCTAATCGCCAAGCGACGGCGGGAAGCCACTGCTGGTCAGTGCTTCCAGTTGTTCCCCCGAGCGTATCAGCAGCAGGCATTCGACCTCGGGCATTGTTTCCACCAGCTCCAGTCCAGCTGCTGGACCCAGTACCATCAGCGCAGTCGCAATGGCGTCAGCGGTCATGCAATCGGCAGCAATGACGGTCGCCGAGGCCAGTTGATGATTGACTGGTTTTCCGGTCCGTGGGTCGATGGTGTGGGCAACGGCTTGGCCCTCGATTTCACGCCAGTTGCGATAATCGCCGGAGGTGGCCATGGCGGTTCCGGCTGCCAGTTCAACTATCACCTGGCTGTCACTGGCAAAGGCAGCGTCGAGCACCGGCTTCTCGATGGCCACCTGCCACTTGCTACCGTCAGGTTTGTGGCCACGGACCACCACTTCACCACCAACTTCTATCAGCAGTGCGGTGGCGCCGGTGCGCTCCAATTCGTCGGCCGCCTGGTCAGCCCCAAAACCTTTGGCGATAGCTGAGAAGTCGAGTTGCAGTCCTCGGATACGTTTGCGCAGGGCCGGGGGCTGTCGGCGGACTTCAAGCTGGCGCCAATCAACCAGGGCAAGGGCGGAAATGAGTTCCGTTTCACTCGGTGGCTGTAGACGTCGCTTACCCGGTCCAAAGGACCATGCGTCAACCAGTGGTAGTACCGTCGGGTCGAAGGCGCCAGCGGTCAGTTCGGCCAGTTCAAGACTCCTCAGGGCAACCTCTACGGTCAGATGGTCAACCTCGACCCACTCATTTGGGGCCGAACGATTGAACCGCGACAGGTCTGAAGCCGGTTTGTAGGTTGACATCAATAAGTCGACCCGATCAACCCCTCTGCCTGCTGCTTCGGTCAACACCGCGCCCGGATGTGCGTCTGCGGTCAGCTCGTTGTCCGGCCAAACCAGAGCGTGCCAGGCGGTACCCATGGTCGGTCCGGCCAGACGCAAACCATCGTGAGAGTCAGTCGCATCGACTTGGCGTCCGCAACCGGGAACCAACAGGAGGGAAGAAAAAATAAAGCAGGTGGTAATCACACCACCTGCTTGCACCAACTTGCTTGAAGCCAAGTTGATCATCCGCCAAAGTCGTCAAGGAAGACGTCCTCAGGCTCTACCCCGAGGTCATGCAGCATGTTGATTACCGCTCTGTTCATCATCGGCGGACCACACAGGTAATACTGACAATCTTCTGGTTCGGGATGATCATTCAGGTAGTTTTCCAACAAGACTTGGTGAATGAAGCCGGTGTAGCCGGACCAATTATCCTCCGGCAATGGGTTGTCGAGAGCCAAATGCCAGGTGAAGTTGGGGAACTTCTCGGCGATTTCATCGAACTCTTCTACGTAGAAGGCCTCCCGCAAGGAGCGCGCTCCATACCAGAAACTCACTTTCTTTTCGGTTTTCACGGTCCTGAACAGGTGCATCAAATGCGAGCGCATCGGTGCCATTCCCGCCCCGCCACCAATGAAGACCATCTCGCGGTCGTTGTCCTGCAGGTAGAAATCTCCATACGGACCTGAAATGGTGACCGTATCGCCGGGTCGTTGCGCAAAAATGAAGGATGAGCCTTTGCCGGGTGGAATCCCTTCCGGGCCTCGTGGGGGAGGGGAAGCAATCCTCACGTTGAGCATGAGGAGGTTGCCCTCCGCAGGGTAACTTGCCATCGAGTAGGGACGTGCGCAGGGTTCATCCGGGGCTGAGCGGTAGCGCCACATGTTGAACTCGTCCCAATCTTCCCGGTATTCGTCTTCAATCGAGAATTCGTTGTAACTGACGTCGTGCGCTGGAACCTCAATTTGAATGTATCCGCCCGACTTGTAATCGATGTTCTCTCCCTCCGGAAGTTGGAGAGTCATTTCCTTGATGAAGGTCGCAACGTTGTGGTTGGAAATTACTTCGCAATCCCATTTTTTAACCGAGAATATTTCCGGCTCGAGTTCAATCGACATGTCTTCCTTGACTTTGACTTGGCAGGACAGGCGCCAGTTGTCCTTGGCCTCTCCGCGATTGATGTGCCCCTGTTCGGTGGGCAGGAGGTCGCCGCCTCCGGAGTGAACTTGAACTCGGCATTGCCCACAAGTGCCACCACCACCACAGGCCGAGGGAATAAACACCTTTTGGTTGGCGAGAGTGGTTAGCAGGTTGCTGCCGGCGGAGCAGGTTATCGCCCTGTCAGCATCGTCATTGACCAGAATGGTGACCTTCCCGGATTGCACCAGTTTGCTTTTGGCCAATAGAAGCAATGCAATCATTGCTAACACGACCAGGCAACACATGAGAACTCCGAGTCCGATTTCGAGTCCGATTTCTTTGTAAATCATGATTAATGCCTAGAGTTGAATACCTCCGAACAGCATGAATCCCATCGCCATCAGACCAGTGATCATGAAGGTGATGCCAAGGCCGCGCAGGCCTGCTGGCACATTCGAGTACTTCATTTTCTCTCGGATCGCCGCCAGACCGACGATTGCCAGCCACCAGCCGAGCCCGGAGCCGAGGCCATAAACCGCGCTTTCGCTAAAGGTGTATTCACGTTGAATCATGAACAGGGAAGCTCCCAGAATGGCACAGTTGACTGCGATTAGCGGCAGAAACACTCCCAATGCGGTGTACAGCTTGGGGGCAAACTTGTCGACCGTCATCTCCACAATCTGCACCATCGCGGCGATTGTGGCAATACAGGCGATGTAGTTGAGATACGAGAGGTTTACTTCCGTGAAAGCATCTCCGGCCCATGCCATGGCACCCGGCTTCAGCAGGTAGGTGGAGATCAGGTTGTTGAGTGGAACCGTCACTACCAATACGCAGGTCACCGCCAGGCCCAAGCCCATTGCCGTCTCAACCTTCTTGGATACTGCCAGGAAGGAGCACATGCCGAGGAAAAATACCAGCGCCATGTTGTCCACGAACATCGACTTGATAAGGATATTGATGAGTTCCATCGATTATTCCTCTTCGTTCAGCTCGGGGCTTAAGGTTCGTTCAATCCAGATAATCAGTCCGATCAGGAAGAAGGCACCGGGGGACAAAACCATCAATCCGTTGGGTTGATACCAGCCACCATTACTGGTGGTTTTCAAGATCTCATACCCGTACAAGGTTCCCGAACCAAGCAGTTCGCGGAAGAATGCAACCACAATCAGGATTGCGCTGTATCCGATGGCATTGCCAAGGCTGTCAATCGCCGTTTTGCCGACCGGGTTGGCCATCGCAAAGGCTTCGGCGCGGCCCATTACGATGCAGTTAGTGATGATTAGTCCCACGTAAACCGTCAACTGCTTGGAGACGTCGTAAACATAGGCGCGCAGAATCTGGTCGGCAACAATTACCAAGGAAGCGATTATTGCCAGCTGCACGATGATGCGCACGCTTCCGGGAATGTGATTGCGAATGGCGGAAATCGTCATGTTGGAACCAATGAGCACGAAGGTCAGTGCCGCCGACATGACCAGGGCGGGTTGCAATTGGTTGGTAATCGCCAGAGCCGAACAGATGCCAAGCACCTGCAGGGTAATCGGGTTGTTGACATGGAGCGGGTCAAGCAGGATTTTCTTGTTCAGCTTGTCCACTACT